>JAPYXA010000048.1 GCA_028276075.1 Minisyncoccota bacterium | reverse complement strand
ACTATATTCCTGAGCCAGTAAGAGAAATTGATAAACCATTTCTTATGCCAATAGAAGATGTATTTACAATTGAAGGAAGAGGTACTGTAGTTACTGGTAGAGTAGAAAGAGGTAAAATAACATTAAATGAAGAGGTTGAAATAGTTGGTCTAAATCACCAACCATTTAAAACTATGGTTACAGGTATTGAGATGTTTCATAAGCAAATGGACGAAGCTATTCCCGGAGATAATGTTGGTTTACTTTTAAGAGGAGTTAAAAAGCAAGATGTTGAAAGAGGCATGGTTGTTGCTAAACCAGGAAGTATTAATCCTCATACAGAATTTGAAGCAGAAGTTTATGTTTTAAAAGCAGAAGAAGGTGGAAGACATACTCCTTTTCATACTGGTTATAAACCACAATTTTATATTAGAACTACTGATGTGACAGGAGAAGTTGTTTTGCCAGAAGGTATAGAAGCAGTAATGCCCGGAGATAATGCTAAGATGATAATTCGTCTTATTTATCCAGTTGCTTTAGAAGAAGGTTCAAGATTTGCTATAAGGGAAGGTGGTAGAACTGTTGGGGCTGGAGTAGTAACCAAGATAATAAAGTAATAAAGTCTTTAATAAAAATGAAAGTAATATTTTTTTATTTTTAGATAATGAGTAAAGCTAAAACAGAGCAACAGATAGTAAGGTTGAGGTTTAGATCTTATGATCATAATTTATTGGATAGATCTTTAAAGCAATTGGTTGATTTGTTGCAGAAAGAAGGGATAGAGGTTAAAGGTCCAATACCTTTGCCAACAGAAATAAAGAGATATACAGTTAATCGCTCTCCTTTTATTTACAAGAAAAGCATGGAACAGTTTGAAATGAGGATTCATAAAAGGATTATTGATGTTATAAATCCATCTCAAAGGGTTTTAGATCTTTTTAACTCTTTGGATTTACCAGCCGGAGTAGAGGTTGAAATAAGAATGTGAGCTTAATCTTATGATGTATATTCAATCTAATTAAATTATGAAAAATTAAAGTGAATTTAGAAATGGATAATTTAAATTTAAAAGAGAAATTTTTATTAGCAAAGAAAATTGGTATGACCCAAATTTTTATTGATGATAAAACAGTTCCAGTAACTGTCTTGCAAGCTTTGAAAGCAAAAATTTTGAAATTGAAATCAAAAGAAAAAGATGGATATAATGCTGTAGTAGTAGAGTATGAAGATAAAAATGGAAAAAAGAAAACAAAACTTAAGGAATTTAGAGTAAATTCAATTGAAAATTTTAAAGAAAATCAAGAAATAAATGTTGATATTCTTGAAAAGGGAGAATTTGTCAATTTAAGATCTAAAAGGAAAGCTAAAGGTTTTTCTGGCGTTGTAAAAAGACATGGTTTTAAGGGTGGACCAAGAAGTCATGGTCAGAAAAATAAAGAGAGAGCTCCTGGTTCAATAGGACAAAGATGGCCTCAAAGAGTTAGAAAAGGATTAAAAATGGCTGGTAAAATTTCTCCAAAGAAAGTTACTGTTAAAAATTTAAAAATAGTAGATATTCTTCCAGAAAAGAGTTTAATTCTTGTTAAAGGAAGCGTTCCTGGACCAAATAAATCGTTAGTGGAAGTAAGAAGTAATTTTTTGACTAATCAAGGAAATATTTATTTAAACAGAAAAATTAAAAAAACTTTAAAAATAACAAATAACCAATCTTAGGAATTTTACTTTTTTAATACAAATTTTTTAAAATGAATTCGGTTGTTTACAATTTTAAAGGAGAAAAAATAGGAGAGATAGAGCTACCTGATGAAATTTTTAATTTAAAGGTAAATGAGTTTTTAATTCATCAAGTTTTAAGATGGCAATTAATGAATTCTTATTTTCCCTTTGCACATACTAAAACAAGAGCAGAAGTCAGAGGAGGAGGAAGAAAACCTTGGGTTCAAAAGGGAACAGGCAGAGCAAGGCACGGCTCTATTAGATCTCCTATTTGGGTGAAAGGAGGGATTACTTTTGGACCAAGAAATGAAATCAACAGAAAATTAAAGATCAATAAAAAAATGAAAAGAAAAGCTATTTTGATGGTCATTGCTTCAAAATTTAAAGAAAATAAACTAATCATTATTGATGATATAGAAGGAGAAATTTCTAAAACAAAAGAATTTGATAAATTTTTTAGTTATTTTCTTAAGCCAACTAAAACTTCTAAAAAGAAAGAAACAGCTTTATTAGTTATACCAGAAAATAATGATAAAATATTTAAAGGAGTAAGAAATCTACCTTATGCTTATGCGATTGAAGCAAGAAATTTAAATATTCTTTCTCTTTTAAATCATAAATATTTATTTTTGTTAAAAGATTCTATAGATGTGATAAAAAAAATTTTTACTAAAAATTTAAATTTAAAAGTTAGCAATTTAGTTTAAAGATGAAGTTTAATTTTTTTAAAAAAATTTGGGGGAAGAGAGACGATAAAGAAGAGATTATTTCAGAAAATAAAGAAAATGTTGAGAGCAAAGAAGATAAATCTCTGAATATAAGGATAGAAAAAACAGAGGGTTTATATTTGTTGCCATTAATAAGTGAAAAAAGTATGAAACTTGCAAAAGAAAACAAATATGTTTTTTTAATCCATAATAGCGATAGAAAAGTTAATAAAAATGTTATTAAGGATTCAATTGAAAAAATGTTTAAGGTGAATGTTGTAAAAATTGCTACTTCAAATTTTAAAAGAAGAGAAAGGGGTAGAAGTAAATTAAAAACTGTTAGGCCGAGCTTTAAAAAGGTTTTTGTAACTTTAAAAAAAGATCAGACAATTCCTATATTTGAATAATGGCTTTAAAAGTTGTTAAATCAAGAGGTCCAGGAAAGAGAATTACTGTTTTTGTTGATAAGAAGAAATTAGTTAGCCAAACAGAACCATATAAGCCTCTTTTGATTTCTCTTAAAAAAAGAACTGCGAGAAATAATATGGGAAGAATTACTACTCGTTTTCGTAAAAATCCTTTACATAGGAGATTGTATCGTTTAGTTGATTTTTATCGTTTAAATAAAAAAGACATTGTTGGAAAAGTTGAAACCATAGAATACGATCCATCAAGAACAGCTTTTATAATGTTGGTTTGTTATAAAGACGGGGAAAGAAGATATCATTTAGCACAAGAGGGTATTAAAGTAGGTGATGAAATAATTTGTTCTGAAAATGCAGAAATAAAAGTAGGTAATAGATTGCCATTAAAAAATATTCCTATAGGAACAGAAATTTCTGAAATAGAACTTATACCTCGAAGCGGTGCTAAGCTTATAAGATCTGCTGGTTCTTATGGTGTTTTAATGGGCATTGAATCTAATTATGCGATAATTAAAATGCCTTCTGGTGAAATAAGAAAGATACATAAAGAATCTTATGCTACTATAGGAAGAGTCTCTAATCCATTTAATAGATTAAAAAAATTAGGCAAAGCTGGAAGAAGCAGTTATAAAGGAAGAAGGCCTAAGGTTAGAGGATCAGCTATGAATCCAAGAGATCATCCATATGGTGGTGGAGAAGGTAAAACTACAAGAGGAACTAGAAAACCAAAAGATAAATGGGGTAATGTAACAGGAGGGAGAAAGACAAGAAAAAAGAGAAAACCAAGTTCGTCATTAATTATCAAAAGAAGAATTAAAAAGAAATGAGTAGAAGTAGTAAAAAAGGTTATTATGTAGATGAAAAATTATTTAAGAAAGTTTTAAAGGTTAAAGAATTACCTATTGAAGAAAGAGTAAATAATCCAATTAGAACTTGGTCTAGAGATTCAACTATTACCCCTGAAATGGTTGGTTTGATTTTTGAAGTTCATAATGGAAAGCAATTTATTAAAGTAAGAGTTGTTGAGGATATGGTAGGACATAAATTAGGAGAATTTGCTCCAACCCGTAAGTTTGTAAAACATGGAGGTCGGGCAGCAGAGTTAATGGCTAAAAAAGCTAAAAAATAATTTTTAAAATGGTGGTAAAAGCTAAGTTAAATTATTTTAGAATGTCGCCTCGGAAAGTGAGAATGGTAGCAAGGATAGTTAAGAATTTGCCTGTTGAAAAGGCAGAAAAAGAATTATCTTTTATCAATAAAAAAGCAGCTGAGTCAATTTTGAAATTATTGAAATCTGCTATTTCTAACGCCAAAAATAAAAATTA
>JAPYXA010000060.1 GCA_028276075.1 Minisyncoccota bacterium | reverse complement strand
TGTTAAAAATATTATTGTTCAAGAAGGACCAAAAAAATTAAAAAGATATTATCCAAAAGCCCGAGGTAGGGTCGGAAGGATAATTAAAAAAATGTCGCATATTGAAATAATTTTAGATAAAAAATAATAATGGGTCAGAAAATACCTCCTTATGCTTTAAGATTGGGGATTAATAAATATTGGCGTTCAAGATGGTTTTTTTCAAAAAATCTCCCTTTGTTTTTAGAAGTTGATCATGTAATTAGAAAAGTTATTAAAGATATGTTCCCTAAGGTGGGGATTATTGAAATTATTATTGAAAGAAAGAGTTTTGATCATTGTAAAGTAATTATCAAAACAGCTAAACCAGGACTTTTAATTGGAAAAGAAGGGCAACTTCTTAAGAATTTGGTTAAAAGATTGGAAAAAGAACTTAAGCCTATATTTACTAAATACAAATTAAATCCTCCAAATATAGATATAGATGTTGTAGAAGTTAGAAATCCACTTTCTACTGCTAGTTATTTAGCAGAATTAGCGGCTATAGAGATAGAAAAAGGATTTCCTGTAAGAAAAGTTTTGAAAAGAATAATGGAGAAAGCTAAACAACAAAAAGATATTTTAGGTATTAAAATTAAAGCTTCCGGAAGAGTTGATGGTGCTACTATAAAAAGAACTGAAAGTGTTTCATGGGGTAGGCTCCCATTATCTAAATTTATAGCTGATATTGATCATGTTCATTATCCAGTTTTAACTAAATCTGGATACGTAGGGTTAAGTGTTTGGCTTTATAAGGGCGATAAAGAAAAAAATGAGTTTGACGATGCTTCAGCCTAAAAAATTAAAATACAGAAAAAGTCAGAAAGGAAGATCTCTTAATCGTGAAATAATTACCAAAGGAACAGAATTAATTCATGGAAAATTTGGTCTTAAATCTCTTGAGTCAAGATTTTTAACTGATAGACAGATAGAATCATGTATTAATGTTTTAAAAAAAACTATGGGTAAAAAAGGAAGACTTTGGTTGAGAATTTTTCCTCACAAACCTAAAACCAAGAAACCTCCGGAAACTAGAATGGGAGGAGGAAAGGGCGATGTTGAAAATTATGTTGCATTAGTAAGACCAGGAACATTGCTTTTTGAAATTTCTGGTCCTGATGAGAATATATTAAGAAAAGCCTTAAAACAAGCTTCATATAAGCTTCCAATTAAAACAAAGGTTGTTGTAAAACAATAAAATGAAAGCAAAAGATTTAAGAAGCAAAACTATTGTAGAGTTGAGCAAAATGGCTGATGATTTAAGGAAAAAAATATCTCAACTTATGATTGAAAAATCTTTAAATAAGTTAAAAAATCCATCTATGTTAAAATTATTAAAAAAAGATTTAGCTAGAACTTTAACTATTATTAACGAAAAACAAAAACAAGAAAAATGACAAAAAAAATTATTGGTCAAGTTATTTCAGATAAAATGCAAAAAACGAGAGTTGTAGTTACAGAAATTTTAAAGCAGCATCCACGTTACAAAAAATTTTATAAACATAGAACAAAATATTATGTTCATGACGAAAAAGAAAAGTCAAAGGTTGGAGATTGGGTTATAATTAAACAAGTAAGACCTCTTTCTAAGCTAAAAAGATGGGTTTTAGTACAAATAATAGATAAAAATGAAAATAAAGTTGTAAATCTAAAAGATTCGGATATAAAAAATGAAGAGAAAAAAGATGAAGATGTCTTAGATCAAGAAAATAAAATTGGAAACAAAAGTGAAGTTAAATTATAGATTAAAATTTAAACCATGATTCAAAGAAGAACCATTTTAAATTGTGCAGATAATTCAGGAGCTATTAAGCTTCAATGTATTGGTATGGTTAAAAAAGGAAATGTAAAATATGCTAAATTAGGAGATGTTATAACATGTGTTGTTAAAGAGGCGGAACCAAGAAAAGAAGTTAAAAAGCACGCAATTGTTAAAGTGTTGATAGTAAGGCAGAAAAAACCTTTTAAAAGAAAAGATGGAAGCTATATAAGATTTCAAGAAAA
Source organism: Minisyncoccota bacterium (assembly GCA_028276075.1). Classification (GTDB taxonomy): domain Bacteria; phylum Patescibacteriota; class Minisyncoccia; order UBA6257; family HR35; genus RSWP22. The sequence continues at coordinate 1,462 of JAPYXA010000060.1, read as the reverse complement.
TGCTGGAATTGTTTTAAAAGGAGCCAAAGATATGATGGGTAATAGAGTTTTTGGTCCTATTCCTAGGGAAATTAAAGAATTGGGGTTTGAAAAAATAGCGAATTTAGCTCCAGAATTAGTATGAAAATAAAAAAAGGAGATCAAGTTTTAATTATTAGAGGGAAAGATAGAGGTAAAGTTGGCAAGGTTATTAAGGCTTTACCAAAGGAAAATAAAGTAGTAATTGAAGGTTTAAATTTGGTTAAAAAACACGTTAAGCCAAGACAGAGATATGAAAAGGGAAAAATTATTGAAATTCCGCGTCCTATTTTTGTTTCAAATGTTAAATTGATGTGTCCTAATTGTCATAAACCTTCTCGAGTTGGTTATCAGATTTTTGAAAATAGTAAAAATAAAAAGTTAAAAGAGAAAAAAAGAATTTGTAAAAAATGTCACAAAGTTATTGCTTAAATTTTTAAATTTTAAAAATGGATATAAAACAACCCAGACCAGTTAAAGCAGTTGTTCAGATAGGGATTGGTAAATTAGTAGCTAATTCTCCGGAAAATCAGCAAAAGATTATAGAAGATGCTAGCTATGTTTTATCAATGATTACAGGTAGAAAACCTAAGATAGTCGTAGCTAAAAAGTCAGTTGCTGGTTTTAAATTAAGAAAAGGAATGCCCGTTGCTGTTTTGGTAACTTTGAGAAAGAAAGCTTTATTTGATTTTATTCAAAGATTAAACACATATGTTTTGCCAAGAGTTAAAGAATTTTATGGGATTAGAAAAGAAAACTTTGATAAAAAGGGAAACATTAATTTAGGATTTAAAGAAGCTATAGTATTTCCTGAAGCTATATCTGATAAAATTAAATATAACTTTGGATTTTCTGTAAATTTGGTTGGTTCTTCAAAAAAAAGAGAAGAGAATATTTCAATGTGGCGAAAATTAGGTTTTCCTATTAAAATTTAAAAATGGTTTCAAAAGCTCAAATAGAACGTTGGAAAAAAACACCAAAATATAAAACAAGAAAGAGAAATTTTTGTTTTCGTTGTGGGAGAACAAGAGGTTATTTTAGGGATTTTAATTTATGTCGAATTTGTTTAAGAGAAATGGCTCATAAAGGAGAAATTCCGGGCCTTAAAAAATCAAGTTGGTAAAATGGTTATGACAGATCCAATCGCAGATTTTTTAACTAGATTAAGGAATGGTTTGCTTGTTAGGAAAAGATTTGTTATAGTTCCTTATTCAAAAATTAAGTTAGCTATTTTAAAAATCTTAAAAGAAAAAGGATTAATTTCAGGATTTGCTTTTAGGGAAAATAATAATAAAAAAATAATTGTTGTTTATTTGCGTTATGATGAAGAAGGTATGCCTTTTTTGGAAAATTTAAAGAGAATCTCTAAGCCTGGAAGGAGAATTTATTTTAAAGCTAAAGATCTTAAACCATTAAGAAAAGGATATGCTTTTAGAATTGTTTC
>JAPYXA010000019.1 GCA_028276075.1 Minisyncoccota bacterium | reverse complement strand
ATGTTGCGAACTATATTTTTCCCGCTTATAATTCTTAAACTGAATGTTGCCTTTTAAGGGGGGAAACCCATGCCACCCATACTCACTTGCCCAATCTGCGGAACTGAGGTAGAAGAAGGCTCCTTCAAAGAAGTTTATGTCTCCCCTTACAACAAAGAGGAGTATAAACGCTATGAATGCCCAAACTGCGATGTCCATTGGTGGGAACCACTAAAGATAATCCCAGAATTCTACTAAAGCGAGTTTCTTGAAATGTACATTGCATTTCACGAAGGCTTAGGAACAAGACTTAATGAAGACCACAAAGCTTTTTTTAAACACTTTCCTTCCAATGTAAGAGGTAAGCTTTTAGATGTGGGCTGTGGAGATGGAAGATTTTTAAGACATGCTAAAGAACAAGGCTTTGAAGTATGGGGAATAGACTTTGACAAAAAATCTGTAGAGAATGTAAAAAGAAGCCTTGGTATTGACACCGTTTTTGCCATGAGCTTGGAAGAGTTCTATGAGTATGCTAAGGAGAAGAACTTAAAGTTTGATGTAATCATCTTTTTTGAGGTTTTGGAGCATCAGGATAAGCCAAGAGAGTTTTTAGAGAGGGTTAAAGGGCTTTTGAAAGAAGGAGGATACATAGCGGGAAGCGTGCCAAATAGGGAGCGTTTATTTGTAGAGATATATTGGAAATATTTTCATGGAGACCATCCTCCTCACCACTTTTTAAGGTTTTCAAAGTCTTCACTTGAAAAAGCTTTGAATTTTTCTGGCTTTAAAGATGTTGAAGTTTATAAATTAGACCTTCCTTTCGTAGAACTTTTTCTCTATCTTGAGAAAAAACTTTTTGGAGACTTAGACAAGCTTAAAATAAAGCTAAAGGGTATGGTGCTTGGAGATGAAAGAAAAGCCACAGCTTATGCGGTGGAGGAGCTTGCGGAAGTAAGTCCAAGTAAAGGAAAAGTTTACATACTTATGATGCTTGAATTTCTCAGGAATGCTATACTTTTGCCCTTTGCTTTGGGGTATGTGGGAAAGTTGAAGGAGAACGGGTATTTTTTATACTTTCAAGCGAGAGTATAAAGAAAATGAAAAAGGTAGCAATTTTTGATTTGGATCATTGTTGAAAGAGGGGTTTGGAATAGTAGTTTTAGAAGCAATGGCGGTTGGTTTACCGGTTGTAATTTTTAGAGAAATTTATGTTGAAGAGTTTGGAAATAATATTTTAGTAGCAAATAATGAAGAGAAATTTATGAGTTATGCGAGGCAGTTGGTTGAGAGTAAAAGTTTTAGAGAAGAGCTCGGCAGCAAATTAAGGCAAGATGCATTAAAATTAGATATTAGAGAAGTCTCAGAAAAATATTTAGAGGTTTTTGAAAATGAATAATCAAGAAAAAAAGAAAATTTTTTTAGAAGCCGTAGATAAGAAACTTCAGTCTTTAAATATACAAGAATTAGAGAAATATGAAAGTTTATTAGGCCCTGGTTGGAAGAAAAGAATATTAAGGACTATTGTAGCCCCTCGTGTATTTTTAAATTTTAAATTTAGAATTTTGAAGGATAAGTTATTTAAAAAGAAAAATAAGAAACTTGAAGAGTTCGACTATCCATTCTTCTATTTCCTTGAAGATCTTGACATTGTAAACGAATTAAAATCAATCAAGTTTTTAATTAAAAATTTTAAAAATGATGATATTTTTTACGATATAGCTGCTCAATACGGTTTGTATACTTCGTTAGCTTTAGAGTTTTGTAAAGAGGTTCATACTTTTGAACCTATACCCAAATTTTTCAATGTTTTAAAGAATAATTTTAAAAGCTACAAAAATGTATTTTTAAATAACTTAGCAGTCTCCGACAAGAAAGGAAAGACAAGAATTTGTCTTGGATCAACAACTATAGTTGAAGAAATGAAAAAAAAATATCCAAAATCATATGAAGAAGTTGAAATTGAAACAATCACCTTAGATGAATATATAAAAACTCATTCAAAACCTACAATCATTAAGATGGATATTGAAGGAGCAGAATTTTTAGCAATCAAAGGAGGGTATGAATTCTTCAAAAATAATTCTCCAATAATATTAATGGAAGTTTTAGGAGACGAATTTTTAGAAATCTCTAAGAAAGCTGTGGATTTATTAGTAGAATTAAATTATGTTCCTCATCAAATAAATTTAGAAGGTGTGATAACCAAAGTTCCTTTAGATTTTATTTATAAATTAAAAGGTGTTAATAATTTAGTTTTTATGAAGTGGTAGCAAATAATAGAGAAGAATTTATGAGTTATGCAAGGCAGTTAGTTGAGAGTAAAAGCTTTAGAGAAGAGCTTAGCAGTAAATTAAAGCAAGATGCATTAAAATTAGATATTAGAGAAGTTCCAGAAAGATATTTGGAGATTTTTGGAAGTGGATAAGAAAGAAAAATTCTTAAGTTTATTAAGCAAAATAGAACCAAGAATTGACAAGTATTCAAAATATATAGATTCAAAAATAATTCGCGCTTTTATGGTTAGAGAAAAAGCTTTTTTAAAAGTTTTGGCTATTTTAATGAAAAATGTTTTGAGTATGGACTTTAAGAAAAGAATTAAAACTTTTTGGGGGAGAGATATTCACGTATTTTTAGCAGACCAAGATGCTTCAGCATTATACTTTTTTAATACTTTATATGGTGAAGAAATAAAAATAATTAAGTTTTTAATTCAAAACTTCAAAAATGATGATATTTTTTACGATATTGGTGCTAACTATGGTTTTTATACTCTTTTAGCTCAAGAATTTATTACCAAAGGAGAAATCCACGCTTTCGAACCTAACCCTAAGATTTTTAAATTGTTAAGAGAAAACTCTAGGTTAGATATTTATAAAAACACGTTTTTGAATGAAATGGCCTTATCTGATAAAATAGGAGAAATAGAATTTTTTGATAGAGAGATAAGTAAACATTCAGGTGGTAGCTCTTTAATAAAATACAAACATTTTTCAAAATATAAAGTTATAAAAGTTAAAACAACTACTCTGGATGATTATATCTTGAACCATAAACCACCGACAATAATGAAAATAGATGTTGAAGGAGGAGAGCCTCTTGTTTTAAAATGCGGCTTAGAATTACTTAAAAAATATAGCCCAATGATAATAATGGAATTTTTACCTGATGATTTACACAGAGAGGCTGTAAATATTTTACTTAACAGTGGATATAGAGCTTTTAAAATAGATAATGACGGTAATTTGGGCGTTATGAATGAACAGGATTTATTAAGAAATGATGTACCTCATGAGGCAAATTACGTATTTAAAAAATTTGAAAAGAAATGAAGATCTGTTATATTACCAAAAATAAATTCTACTTAGAAAAAAACTTTTTAATTTCCAGTGGTCTTTTATGGTATGAAGAGACTGGAATTTTAGGTTTTAAATTTGAAGAAATTGAAAAATTGGTATTACTTGGATTTAAAACAAATGAAAAATTTGATGGGTACATTTACAACAGAGGGTCAGAGAATGGAATTTTTGTTGTGGGACCAAAATTTAGAGAGGAAAAGAGATATATTTTAGATAGATTGATAAATATTTTTTTAACCCTAAAAGAAATTTGGAAAAACAGAAAAATTTTAAAAGATATTGATTTGGTTTTTGCGCCTTTTTTCGAATATGTTGTGTTTGAGTTTTTGTTATTGAAATTAATTTGTAAAAAAGCAAAGTTTGTTGTTTATATTATAGGAGATTATCCGGAATGGAATTATCGTAAAAAGAAAAACAAATTATTAAAAACTTTCCTTCTAGTTTCGCAAAGGCTATCTCAACTTTTAGCAGATGAGTGTTGGATATTGAGTAACTATTTAATGTCAAAGTATAAAACAAAAAATAGCGTTTTGGTGAGAAGCTCAAGCATTAAAAAGGAAGATATTTCTTTACCAAAGACCATAAACGTAGAGAAAATTACTCTTATTTTTGTTGGTAGATTTGCTAAAGAAAAAAATCCGCAAATTCCTATTCTGGTAGCCAAAGCATTAAAGGAAAAAGGTTATAATGTTAATTTAAATTTAGTTGGTGACGGAGAGCTAAAAGCTGATATAGAAGAGTTGATTCGAAGATTGGAATTAAATGAAAATGTAAAAATGTTTGGTTGGATAAAAGATAGAAGAAAATTGTTTGAAATTCTAAAAGAATCTAATATATTATTATTTACATCAAAACCTGGAGAAGGATTAGGCTTGACAATTTTAGAAGCACTGTCGCAAGGGCTACCTGTAATTGCAACCAGGTGCGGAGGTCCAGAAGAAGTTATTAAAGATGGAATTAACGGTTATTTAGTTGATTATTCGACTGATGAAGGTATTGCGAATCAGTTTATAGATAAAATAGAGTTTTTAATTAAAAATCCCGGAATTTATGAAGAAATTTCAAAAAATAATATTGAAGAGGCAAGAAAATGGATAACGGAAGAGTTTTCAAAAATTCAAAGAGAAAGAATATTGAGATTAATAAAAAGATGAAACAAAAAAATAAATTATCTATGCCTAAAGTTTTGCTACTATCTTTACAAAAATTTGGCGGTGGAGCGATTGATTCTTTAGAAATGTCAGATGCTCTAATGGAAAATAGATTTTTTCATTACATTCTAATCTCGGAAGGAAATGAGCTTAGCGATAGATTTATAGATACAGAATACAGAAAGGTTATTAAAATAAAAACTTTTGCTTCAAACTATTTTAGTTTTTTAATAAACACTTTCTTGCTTTTTAGATGGATAAAGTTAATTCAAATTTTAAGAAAAATTAAACCTGATATTGTTCATATAACTCACTTTCACATTTGGTGTTTTTTTGTTTATCTACTTCGTCCCATTTTTAAATACAAAATTTTTTACGGAGTACATGACAATCCCTTTGAACCTAAAGAAAAACCTGTCTTTTTGATGAACTTTTTTGAAAAACTCTTTGTGAAAAAAGCAGATTTGATTTTAACCTATAGCAACTTCATGAAAGAAAGTATAAAAAAATATGTTCCTAATAAAACCATTGAAGTTTTACCTTTAGGAATTCACAGTGACCTTTGTCCTAAATTTGAGAAAAAATTCAATCCAAATAAAGAAAGTTTAGATGTTTTATTCTTTGGAAGATTGGAAAGCTACAAAGGAATAGATACACTGGTAAGAGCTTATGAGATCTTAAAAAAAGAAAACTTGAAAATTAAATTAACGATTGCTGGAAGAGGGAAAATTGATAAAGATTTAGAAAACAAAATTAATGAGCTTGGTATTATTTTTAAAAACTATTGGATTTCCAATGAAGAGCTATGTCGGCTAATTGAAAATTGTGATGTTTTAGTTGCTCCCTACAAAAATGCAACGCAGTCTGGAATGGTTAGCGTAGCTTTAGCGTATGGTGTGCCTATAATAGCAACCAATGTAGGTTCTTTTAGTGAATATATCAAAGATGGTGTAAATGGTTTTCTGATTGATGTAGATGATTATTTGACTTTAGCCGAGAAGATAAAAGTTCTTTATCAAAATAGATGGTTAGTTATGGAAATGGCTAAGAAAGCAAAAGAAATAGGAAAATTATATAAGTGGAATAGTATAATGAAAAAAGCTATAGACTTATATAAAAATTATACACAGAAAGGGAGTTATAAGGATGAGTAATATTTTGATTTGTAAAATAAGCGCGTTAGGTGATGTTGTGAGGACTACTCCTATATTGAGAGCGATAAATGGAAATATATTTTGGCTTACTTCTAAAGAAGCTGTTGAGTTATTACCGAGACTTGAGACTTTAAAAATATTAACACCAAACGAGACTTATGCTTTGGAAAAAATTAATTTTGATTTAGTTTTAAGCCTTGAAGAAGACGCAGAATTGACTAAATTTTTAACAAAATTAAGATACAGAAAACTGATAGGTGTTTATTATGATTTCGAAAGCAATAGTCTGTCATATACTGATGAAAGTAGGGAATGGTATGATATGAGTTTAATTTCAAAATACGGAAAAGAAAAGGCTGACTTATTGAAATGGGAGAACAGGAAATCATATCAAGAGATATTATTTAGGATGATAGGAAAAAGATTTAATGGAGAAGAGTATTTATTAAATTATGAAATTTCACCTATACAGAAAAAACATCGTAAAAAAGTTGTAGCCATAGAAATGCGTGCAGGTGAAGTTTGGCCAATGAAGGTGTGGCCTTATTATGATGAATTAAAAGCTAAAATAGAAAAAGAAGGATATGAAGTAATTGTTTTAAGACAAAGAGACACATTGATTGAGTATATAAAAGATATAGATAAAGCTGATATTTTGATATGTGGCGATACATTAGCTATGCATTTAGGAATATATCTTAGAAAGAAAGTCATCGCTTTATTTTCATGCACTAGTCCATGGGAAATATATGACTATGGTAGAGTCGTAAAAATAGTAAACCCATTCTTGAAAGAAGCATTTTATAGAAGAGACTATGATGAAAGACTAGTTAAAGGAATAACTTTAGATATGGTGTTTGAAGCTTTTCTAAAAATAGTTAAAGATGAAAGTTAGCCTTGCAGAGTACCTTAACAGGAATCTAAGTTGAGTTAGAATATGAAATGCTGAGATGAATACCCTCCTTGAAGGGTTGAAAGCTAGCAAAGAAAAAATCTGCGTTGTGGGACTTGGGTATGTGGGATTGCCCTTGGCGGTTAGCCTTGCGGAGCGGTTTTTGGTTGATAAAAAATTTTCTCAATAATCTCAATAATTGATTTTGAACAATGAATTCGAATAAATCCAAAAGAATAATTTTATCTTCAAACACTGCCTTCAGTCTATATAACTTTAGACTCCCTTTGATGAGGGCTTTAAAAGAGAAAGGTTATGAAGTTATGGCAGTCTCTCCGGAGGATGGGAAGTATTCGGAGTTGTTGGGAAGGGAATTTAGTTTTTTTGCAGTGAAAAGCTTAGACAGAAAAGGGACAAATCCTATTAAAGACCTCAAGCTATTCTTTGAGTATTTTTTGCTTTTTAGAAGGTTAAAACCAGACTTTGTTATTAACTTTACCATAAAGCCAAACATCTATGGCTCCATATCCGCGGGCTTGCTGGGTATACCATCAATAAGTGTAATAACCGGGCTTGGATATGTGTTTATAAGAGAAAGCTGGCTTACTAAGTTTGTAAAACTTTTATACTGGCTTGCTTTTAGATTCAATAGGGCGGTTGTGTTTCTAAACTCTGAAGACTTAAACACATTGAGGAACATATCAAAAGAAAAAAGTTTTCTGATTGAAAGCGAAGGTATAGACATAAAGCACTTTGACCCTGAATTATGCAAAGAAGCAAAAAAAGATGAATTTACTTTCCTTTTTGTGGGAAGGCTCTTAACAGATAAAGGAATTTATGAACTAATAAGAGCTTATGAAAGGCTGAAAAAAGAAAATCCAAAGGTAAAGCTTATCATCGTTGGAAGACCAGATGAGGGAAATCCCAATTCAGTTAGTAAAGGAGAGCTTGAAAAATGGATGAAAGAAGGTTTAATTGAATGGCATGGCTTCCAAGAGGATGTCCGACCCTTTTATTGCATGGCGGATTGTGTAGTTCTGCCATCATACTACAGAGAAGGCGTTCCGAGAGTTTTGCTCGAAGCCATGGCAATGGAAAAGCCTATAATAACTACAGATGCACCCGGTTGCAAAAATGTATGCGTTGATGGAGTTA
>JAPYXA010000017.1 GCA_028276075.1 Minisyncoccota bacterium | reverse complement strand
AAAAAAAGTTGAACTTGAAATTAAAGCTATAGATTTAAGCATAAAGAAATTAAATCAAAAAATAACTGAAACTAAAAAATCAATTCAAATAACTGAGCAAAAGATAGAAAAATCTAGAGAAGTTTTGACCGCATCTTTAAGATATTATTATCAATTAAAGCAAAGAAGCATTGTTGAAGTTTTTGTTGCTCAAGCAAGACTTTCGAATTATTTTAATAATTTCTTTTATGTTCAAAAACTTCAAGAGCAAATTAATTCTGAAATTGACAATTTAAAAGATTTAAACAATAAATTAGCCATACAGAAAAGCAAATTAGAAACAGAACTCAAAGAACAGGCTGATCTTTTAGGATTACAAAAAATAAAATATGCAGAATTACAAGATCTTAAAAAAGAAAAGCAAATGCTTTTAGCTCAAGCTCAGAAAGAAGAATCAAAATATCAAAAACTTTTAAAAGAATCAGAAAAAACAGCTGCTGAAATTAGGGAACAAATTTATCGTTTAGCTGGGGGTTCTGGGGCTATTACCTTTGGAGAAGCTTATAATTTAGCAAAAATCGTTGAAAAATATACAGGAGTAAGACCAGCTTTTCTTTTGGCTATTTTACATTATGAATCAAAATTAGGTCAAAATGTTGGAACTTGTCACTATAAAGATGCTATGAAACCATCAGAACAACCTATTTTTGAACAAATTGTAAATGAATTAGGATTAGACCCCAATAAAATGCCCGTTTCTTGTAAACCGTGGTATGGATGGGGAGGAGCTATGGGACCCGCCCAATTTATTCCTTCTACTTGGATGGGATACAGAGATAGGGTTGCTAAATTAACTGGTAATAATCCTCCTTCCCCATGGAATAACTTAGATGCTTTTACAGCTGCTGCTATTAAACTTTCTTCTGATGGAGCGGATGCACGAACATATTATGGAGAATGGAAAGCCGCGATGATATATTTTGCTGGCTCAAACTGGAACAAACCGTCTTTAAGTTTTTATGGAGACGATGTAATGGCTATTGCTTCAAGATTTCAAGAGGATATCAATGTTTTGGAAAAAGGACAATAAAAAAGACAGACTTGACATTGACCAAAGTTGAACAAGAGCTCCTTCGCTTCTTCTTTCTTTAGCACTACTTATTTCACTTGAATATCCTAAGGCTCCATCTTTTAATAAATCATTTAAACTAGCTAAAATTATTTTTTTTATAATATTTTTAAATTTTTTAGGATTAATTTTTAAAAGACAATAGGCAAAAAGGTTGTTTAAATAATACCAAGAATCTCCTTGGTGATAGGCTATGTTTATTTCTCCTTTGTCTTCTTGTTGAAAAATTTCTGAGTTTATATTTAAACTGGATACTCCTCCCCATTTAAGATAATGAGTTTTAATTAATTTATCAAATAAAATTTCCCATTCTTGATTTGTAAATAAACTTTTTGAGAAAAGATAAACCAAAATTAAATTAATGTTTGGATCAGAAAGATTAATTATATTTTTTAAAATTTTTTTGGTTTCTGAGGCTAATTTTTCATAATTTTTGTCAATTTTTGAAAATTTAGTTAATGCCTTAAAATACAGAGATAAGATTTCAATTGGTTCTTGTCTTTCAAGTGTATCCATCCAGCTAGAATAAGGCGGAAAATAAAATTTTTTATTTTTAATAAAGTTTTTTCTCCACATATTTAGATACTTTTCTAAAATATCAAAATTAGAGATTAAAGTATTTTTATCAAGAATAACAATTAAAAGAGGCAATGTATCGGCAGCTAAGGTAAAATTATCTTCTTTGTTGAATAAAAATAAAAAATCGAGATTCTTTATATAAAAATTAATTTTATCTTGAAAAAAATTTTTAGGTATTATTTTTTTTATTAATTTAAGCGATAAAAGTTCATCTCTATACCAATGTTCGAAAAACCAAGGGAAACCAGCTGGTAAATAATTGTCTATTTGGAGATTGTAAATTCTTTTTAAAATAAAATTAACAAGAGGTTTATTAGAAGTTAGATAAATTTCTGTTTTTTCTTTTAATCCTTGTTTTTCAATTTGATTATCTTTCTCATTAAGAATTTTAATTTTGATTTTTTTTGCGTAAATCTCTAATCCTTTATATACCCACCAATTATATGGCGGAGAATTTCTGCTTTTGTCAAAATCGTAAAATTTTTCTTGCCAGAAATTAAATTCTTTAACTTGGCCATCAATTTTTACTATAATATTTAAAATATTTTGATTGCCAAGATATTCTTTAATTAAAAAAGTTGATGGATTTAACTTTCTAATATAAATTTTTCTTTTAAAAGGATCATTGTCAAAGATTTCTTTTACGTCGAAAGTTATTTCCAGTTTTTCCTTTTTTAAAAATATAATATTTAAGAAATTATTATCTATGTTTATTTGGCACTTGTTATTTCCCAAATCTAGAATAATTTTAGATTCGTCTAAAATTTGAATTTTTTTTATTTCTTGAGGGAAAGATAAATCGTCTAAAAATCTATAAACTTTTTTATTTTTTTTGAAGAATCCTCCAAAATATCTGCTTTTTCTCTTGCTAGATAAAAAAAACCAAAGATTTTCTCTTTTAAGAAAAACGATATCAGAATTTGATAAAAGCTGAGTTCTTAATTCTTTATATTCAATCTTCATAAACCTCTAAATATTTTTTAATTAAATCTTTCCAATCAAAACAGCTTGCTAATCTTCTCGCTTCATATTTGTTTTGTATTCTTTCTGATCTTGACATCGTGACTATTTTAAAGAGTTTATTTACTAAATCATTAATAATTTCTTTTTCACTTTTATTTTTTCTTTTGATTATAAACAAACCCGGATTTTCTTTGGAAAGAAGTCTGTTTTCTTGAATATAGCTTGAAAAACCAGTTAAATCAGTTGTAATTGCCATCACTCCTGCTGCTAGTGTTTCAAGCGGTGTATATCCCCATGGTTCATAAAAGGAAGGGAATATTCCTAAATGAGAACCATTAACTGCCTCATGATAATTTAAATTTAAAAAACCATCGGTTGAAGATAGATAAATTGGATAAAGAATAACTTTAACTTTATCATCCGCCTGATTTTTAAGCCCAGCTTTTTCTAATAAATTTAAAAATTCGTTATCTTTAGATAAAATATGGGTAGAAACTGGAGGGGCAGTTTCTTTTCTAATCTTATTTAAGATTTTTTGAATTTCTAATAGTTCATTTTTATCTATAAGTTTATTAGCATCAATTTCCTTCTTATGAATTAAAGTGTGAAGAAGCCTAGATTGAATTTCGTCTTGAAGTTCAAAAAGATAGTCCTCTAATCCCTTGTAAGTTGTTAAGTTTTCAAGAAGATCATGGTTTACATCTATGATTTGATCTGGTACAAAAATAAAAGTATAAATGTTTGTTTCAATACTTTTTGTTTTAAGAATTTGATTTAAATAACCTAAAGATTTAATAGCTATATCAAATCCTTTATTTTTGATTTCTTTTCTTCCGCTAATAAAAAATATTAAAGAGTTTCTAGTGGGACAAGATTTCTCAGAATAGGGAGAGAACATATATAAAATAAATTTTAAAATAGCCTCTTTATTTTTTTGGTGAGACATGGAAATTTCCTCAAAAGTTGGGAATTTACCAAGATCAATACCATTAGGTAAAATCTTATCAACCTTTCTTGACAAAAAACATTCAACCTCTAAAGAAGTTATATTGCTCACAGTAGTTAAAACATCACAAAATTTAGCTGAGTTTTTTTCGATTAAATGTTTAGCTTCCACATTAAACTGATAAGCTGTTTTCAGTGGATCAAGATTTGATATTTCTGGCCAAAAATCTATACCTGCTCCAGCAATCGCTCTACCTAAAACAGTTGCATGAGTTGTAAAAACCTTTTTTTGTTTTATTGAATTGTTCAAAAGCAAAGCTACTCCCGATAACCATTCATGAAAATGAAAAATAGAATTTTCAAATTTTGGATCTTGAGAAATTAATTTGATAAATTCAGCAACTGATTTTGACCAAGCTACAGGCTCATCATAGTCTATCCCAGTTCTTAAACTGTCTATTCCAAAGTTATGCCAAAGATCATATTTAAGAGAATTAATCTCTTGTAAACTTTTTTTGAAATCTAGCAAAAAACCATTGGGATATCCTTCAACCAACCATTCTCCGTAATATAAATTAATTTGTTTATCTTTTAACCTTTCATAAACATTTTTAAACTCATCCGGTAAAGGAAGAATTTTAAAATCAATTTCACTTTTCCCTTCAATAAAAGGTCCGATTACAAAATAATTTCTCCCGTAAATATCTTTTAAAAACTTAGCCTTTGAGGCTAAAACAGTATAAATGCCTCCTACTTTATTGGCTATTTCCCAACTAATTTCGAATATATATTTTGACATTTGGTTTTATTCTTAATTTTAAATCTTCTATTATGTTTCTAAAATTTAAATAAGCTTCATAAGGGTTATCATATGGATTAAAATATTTATGAACATCTCCGTCAGCAAACCATTTAGTGCACATATAATAAAAATGGTCAGCTGTCTGAAGCTTTCTCCATGTTTCTTTTAAGTAAAAAGGAATCTGTTTTTCAATAGAGAATAAAAGCTCTAAACATTCTTTTTGCATTTCATTTCCAAGCCATGCAGTTAAATCTCTTTCAGTATCTGCCCAGGTAACAGGAGAAAAGGAAGAAAATATTCCTCTTGAAGGATATTTGCAAATAACTTCAGATGCTAAAGAAAATTCTAAATCTTTTCTTTTTAAAACTTCAAATGGTAAGTTTTTTAAAAAATCAAAAATACCAGTTTCTGGCCATTGGTGTTCTCCAAATGTTTCAAAATCCATGAATAAATTTATAACTTCACCATTTCCGTTATAAGCTTCTAGCCAACTTGCAAATTTATCTGCTGTAAGTGGCCATTCTGACCACCATTTTGCTGAAAATCTAAAGCTCATATCATCTGAAAGTTTGTAATTTCTTAAAAGAATTTTTATTTTTTCTTTTGGATCATTGTATATAAAATTTGGAGAGCGCCATTCAAGTATTCTATCAACTCCTTCGGTTAATATGGCTTTAAATCCTAAATCTTTTATATAATCTGCTATTTGATCGAAGTAAATTAATTCGGTATTAGAAAAAACTTGAGGTTCTTGGTTGAATAATTTTTTAATAAGATTTTTATGCAAAATGATCTGTTCTTTAAAATCTCTTTCAGACATAAGACAGGAAAGAGAGTGATAATATGTTTCTCCTATAAATTCTACAGAATTTGTTTGGCTTAGTTGTTTAAAAAGGCTGATAACTTCAGGATGCCATTTTTTGAGTTGATCAAATAAAATACCAGTTGCTCCAAAGTTAACTTTAAATCTTCCATTGGTTTCTTTAATTAATTCTTTAAGTAAATTTAAAGTTGGAATATAGCATTTAGAAACTATTCTGTCTAAATAAAACTTATTTCTTTCATCATCAAAATAGTTTGGGTCTTGACCTATGTCAAAAACTGTATAATGTTTTAATCTTTCGGGTTGATGAATTTTAAAGTAAAAAACTATTGAAGGCATTTTTTATAAATTGAAATTAATTGATCAGCAGTCTTAGACCAACAAAATTTTTCCCTGGCTTCTTTTTGTGAATTTAAAAGATAGGTTTTTTTCATTCTTTCATATTTTAATATACTTATTATTTTATTTGCCATCTCTTTTATATCCCAAAAATCAAATTTTAAAATATGATTTAAATAATAACCAACTCCAGTAGTTTTAGAAATTATAATCGGTAAATCATTATTTAAACCTTCAAGGGGTACCAGTCCGAAAGGATCAGCTACTGAAGGAACAACTAATAAATCACAACTTCGATAAACTCCAAAAAGGTTCTCTTCTCTTAGAAAGCTTGTAAAAATGACATCTTCGCTAACTTTTAATTGATAAGCCAAAGAAACAAGCTGAGGAAACATATCTCCTGCTCCAACAAAAACAAATTTTGTTTTAGGAAGTTTACTTTTTACAAGAGGAATAGCTCTTATTAAATAATCTGGTCCTTTTTGCAAAGTCAATCTTCCTACAAAAAGAATAATTTGGAAACCATTTTTTTTCAAATTCTGTAAATAATCAACTATTTTAAAATTGTTTTTACTCCATTCAAATCCATTAGGCACAACAAAAATTTTATCTTCATTTATATTATAGGCTTTGATTAAAACTTCTTTGGTTAAATCACTTACTGGTAAAAGGTAGTTTATTTTTTGAAAGTATTCTTTCTCTATTTGATAAATAATAGGATGAGGGTTATTGCTTGTTCTTTCAACTTCAGTAGAGTGAACGTGTAAAAAACCATTAACTTTATAAAATTTTTGAAGAAAATAAACAGCTGGCGCAGAAAACCAATCATGACCATGAATGATCTCTGGCCTTTCTTTATAATTTTTAATTATTCTTTCAGCATAAGTAAAAATTAAATTAAGGGTTTCATCAGAGATTGGATAATAACGACTAAAATAACCTTCTAATTTTTCATAGATATTTTCTGCAAACAAAACTTTAAAAGGAGTTTCTTTGATCGGAAGTTTTATAGGAAGAGTAAATGTCAGGTCAATTTTTTTATTTAATTCTTTAGCTAAATAAAAGCATGCCACACCTAAACCACCACTATTAAATGGTGGTAGTTCCCACCCTATCATTAAAACTTTCATTTTTAATTTTATTTTAACTCTTTTGTTTCAGAAAGTTTTCCACAATTTTGACTGCTTCTTTTTTGTTTTCTACCCAAAATATTTCTTTAATCTTTTTAATTTCTCTTATTTGTCTTTTAGCAAATCTTAGTATATCCATATAACATCGTGATATATAGTAATCTAAATTTATTTTAACTTCATTATATTTGCTAGGGGTTTTAGATGTTGATACTAATTTTACATACATACCAAACCATTTATATTCAAGACCAAAATTAATTATCCTGTTAAATGAAAGGCCTATCCTTCTTAGTTTTTTGATTTCTTTAATGATTTTAGGGACTCTTTTAATAAGCCTTTTTTTTATTTTTTTAAACAATTTTTCTTTGTCAATTTTTAAAGCTATTATTAAGATATCATATTTTTTTTCTTTTTTTAAAGGAGGAACTTTTCCTAGTTTATAAATTATTTCCAAAGCTCTAATTAATCTTCTTTTGTTTCTTATATCTAATTTTTTTGCTCTTTCGGGATCTAGTTTTTTTATTTCTTGATAAAGATTTTGCTCTTTTAATTTCTCCAATTTTTTTCTTAACTTATAATTTGGGCCAACATGAGGCAAAACCCAACCTTCCTTTATAGCTTTTAGATATAAATTTGTTCCTCCAGAAAATATGGGCAATTTATTATTTTTAAAAATCTCACTTAAGGATTTTTCTGCATCTTTCAACCATCTAAACAATGAATAGTTTTTTTTAGGGGAAGCAATAGAAATTAAATAATGTTTTATATTGTTTATAATAATATAATTCTTTTTAAATTTTATTTTTAAATTTTGATCATCAAATTTTCCACTACCTATATCTAAAAATTTATAAACTTGTCTTGAATCTGCATTTATTATTTCTCCATTAAATTTTTTTGCTAAAAAAATAGCCAAATCAGATTTGCCTGATGAAGTCGGCCCTGTTATAAAAATTATTTTCTGTTTAGTCATTAATCATGATATAATTATAATGTCAACGTTCTACAATAATAATAAAATATTTCAAAAGGAAATTAGATAATTATTAACTTTTTAAAAAAAAAATGAAAACTAAAGGCTTTACC
>JAPYXA010000050.1 GCA_028276075.1 Minisyncoccota bacterium | reverse complement strand
TGCTTTTCTTTGTTCTTCTTCCCTTTTAGCAATCTCTTCTGGAGTTAATTTTTCACCTTGAACAATTTCTGGGTAAATTTTAGGACTATAAAAAAAATCGGCTTGCTTGAAAACATAAACTTTCAGTCCCAAATCTATTAACTTTACAGTTCCAGTAATTATCAAAATCAAACCAATAGCCGAAAAAAGATAAACGTATATTAGTTTTATAATTTCAATAATTCTCATAGTTTATTTTAAATATAAAAATTATTACTTCGAAGTATTAGCTAAATCATGATAAATTATAACATAACTATCCGCTATAAGTAACACCATTTTTGGTTATTTTTATAAATACGTTATAAATCACTCTAGTTTTACAATGTGAAATATAAATTATTTCTCCTGCTTTGATTAAGATATTAATTGGTTTGTCAATAGTTTAATATCCTTGAAAGCAATAAGATTAATTATTTTAAAAAATTACTAAAGTTATAGAGTGAAAAATATCAAAAAAAAACAAAACAATTTGGAAAAATATCCATCAAAAATATTGACAATATAATAGAATTATGAAATAATTTTATTAGCTGCCAACTGCTGGCCTCCCTTTTTCTATTTATTTTCTTATTTAACCGGAATTTATAATTCCGGTTTTTTTAATAAAAAATATAAATTTAATTTAAAAAAAATTTTTATATAAAAAAAAATATTTTCAACTGTCTAACCCCAATTTTAATTTAAAAATATTGAAATTATTAGTTCCCATAAAAAAATATCAATTTTAAGCTATTATAGATATTTTTTATAAATAATTTAAAATAGCCGTTAACTATATAAAATAATTTCTTATTCTAAATTAAAAATATGTTATAATTTAAATTAGCACCGAGGAGTTGTTTCCTTATTTTATATATTTTAGGCACGTCGTTTTTAACTTCGGCGTGCCATTTTTTAACATTAAAGTTTTAGATCTTTCCCGCATATATCTAATTTCTTTTTGATAATCAAAAAAGGGAGAAAGCAGATAAAAGCAGACAACAAAAAAATATTCTTGAAACCTAAAAAATTAATTAATATTCCCCCAAATAAAATAGAAAAAGCAATCAATATCCCTACCAAACTATCATTAAGTCCAAAATAAGAGCTTGTTCTCTCTTCCTTTAAAAGTTGAACTAACAAAGAAATTCTTGGAGGATAATATAAACTAGAACCAATCCCATGTATTATATGAAAAATAATATCCCAAGATTGTTAAAGTATTTAAAATAATTCCAACTTTCATAAAAAAAAGTTCATCTTTTATTCCTTTTAATCTATCTGATAAAAAGCCAATAAGAGGAGCAGATAAAGACTTAGAAATCCAAAACAAAAATGAAGCTGTAGCTATTAAAATTACATCACCTCCTTTTATTTGAGTTGTAATAAAAACAGCAAAAAAAGGACCTATTAAACTCCAACTAGCATTAAATAGAATCTCGATAAACAAAAGAAAATACAAAGCTTTGCCAAAATTAAAATATTCTTTAGGCAATATATTCTTTATGTAATATAAAGGACTCATTTAAATTTTTAAATATAAATTTTTATTTTTTAAATACGAATTTTTAATATAAATTTTTTAATTATAACTTAAACTTCATTTAAATAACAGGAAAATCAATATTTTAAACCTAAAATCAAAAACATGATTAAATTAAATAAAGATAAAAACTCTTAATATTCAATAAAATTAGCGATTTTAAAGCAAATAAAAAATTTTATATCAAAACAATTTTTTTTTAAAAAAAAATTATTCAACCTCCTTTACTAATTTTATTGTTTTTATAACTGCATCAGGATTTACACTAATAGAATCAATTTTATTTTTAACTAAAAATTCTACAATTTCTGGAAAATCTGATGGTGCTTGGCCACAAATACCAACATATTTATTTTTCTCTTTACATTTTCTAATTACTTCTTCAATCATTTTCAAAACTGCCTTATTTCTTTCATCTGCAATAGAAGATAAAATTTCATTATCTCTATCAATACCCAAAATAAGTTGTGTTAAATCATTTGAACCAATAGACATTCCATCGAAAATTTCAAGAAATTCATCTGATAATAAGACATTAGATGGAATTTCTGACATTACATAAATTTTTAATTTTGGGTCTTGGATAATTGATCTTATAATTTCAATAACTTTTTTCCCTTCGTCAGGTGTTCTACAAAAAGGAACCATTACTACGATATTTTCTAATCCCTTTTCTTCCCTAGCCTTTTTGATTGCTAAAACTTCAAGCTTAAAAGCTTTTATAAAATTGGGATGATAGTATCTGCTTGCGCCTCTCCAACCTATCATAGGATTTTCTTCTTTTGGTTCATAAATATTACCACCAATCAAATTTTTATATTCATTAGTTTTAAAATCAGAAAATCTTACAATAACATCTTTAGGATAAAATGCAACAGCGATCTTTGAAATTCCTTCAGCAAGTTTATCAACGTAATAGTCATCTTTCTTATCATATCCTTCAGTTAGTTCATCAATTTTTTCGATTATTTCTTTTATATTTTCCATTTCATAACTATTATCTAAGTTTGAATCAAATTTATTATCATTGTTAATTGGGTTATTATCTGAATAGTTTTCTAATTTTTTTCTAAGGTCATTATAATCAATTAAAGCATTTGGGTGAATCTTTATTTCACTTGCAATAATAAATTCTTCTCTTGCAAGACCCACTCCTTTAACAGGTAAATACCACTTTTCCAAAGCTTCATCAGGTTCTCCAATGTTTACATAAACCTTAGTTTTTATTTCAGGAATTTCTTGAAGCTTATGTTCAGTTGTTTGATAATTTAAAATTCCTTGATATATCTTCCCTTCAAGACCTTGAGAATTATCAATTGTTACCTCATCTCCTGTGCTTAGTTTTTCCAATGCACCAATTACTCCTACAACTGCTGGGATACCAAGTTCTCGAGCAACAATAGCAGCATGGCAAGTTCTTCCACCTTTTTCTGTTATTATTCCTTTGGCAATCTTCATAATTGGTTCCCAGTCTGGATCAGTCATCTCTGTTACTAAAATCTCACCCGCTTGAAATTCTTGAATTTGATTTACATTTTTTATTACTCTAACTTTACCAGAAGTTATTTGGTTTCCTATAGCAACTCCTTTAAGTATTGGGATAGATTCACTTGTTAATTTATATTCATACCAAATATTTTGCTTGGTTGAATGCACTGTTTCTGGTCTTGCTTGAACAATATAAATCTTATTTTCAATACCATCTTTTGCCCATTCAATATCCATTGCTTTTAAATAATGTTTTTCAATTAAATATCCATATTTAGCAAGAAGACTTACTTCATCATCACTTAAAGAAAATATTTTCCTTTCCTCGTCCGTTGTGTCAACTTCTTTTATGCCCCCATTTTGTTCATAAATAATTTTTCTTATTTTATTGCCTAATTTTTTAGAAATTATTGGAAATAAAGATTTATTAAAAAAGTCTTCAGAATTTTTATAATTAAAAACATCTAAATTTATAAATTGCGCTTTTTTAAAAACAATAAATTCGTCTGGAATTACTTTCCCTTGAACAATCAATTCTCCTAAACCAAAAATAGAATTAATAACAATCAAATTTTGACAACCATTATCCGGATCAATTGTGAACATAACCCCTGAAGCACCAACATCTGATCTAACCATTTTTTGAACTGCAAAGCTTTACTTTAAAATGGTCAAACCCCTTATCTTCTCTATAAGAAATAGCCCTATCTGTAAAAAGGGAAGCAAAACAATATTTTATTTTTTCTAACAAATCCTGATAAGTTACATTAAGATAAGTTTCTTGTTGACCTGCAAAAGAAGCTGTCTCAGTATCTTCAGCAGTTGCGCTACTTCTTACTGCTACAGTTAAATCTTCGCCGTATTCTTTTTTAAGATCTTCAAAAGAGTTTAAAATTTCATTTTTTAAATCTTCTGGAAAATCTCCATTTCTAATTAAATTTCTTATTTGTTCTCCTTTTTCTTGTAAATCTAAAATGTTTCTAATATCTAAATTTCTCAAAATTTCATTAATT
>JAPYXA010000016.1 GCA_028276075.1 Minisyncoccota bacterium | reverse complement strand
CAACTTGTGGTTCATGGCTTTCTGATCTTCCATCTTTGTCTTCTCCTTACTCTTATCGTTGTTCAGCTACACCAACAAATATTGATGGCACAGGTTGGATTCCTTTAGATTTTCAGGGAATTACATCTGAAAATTTTCTTCCTATTGATCCTATTAATAAACCTCCATATTATTATACATTTGTAGTAGGAGGAAGTTATGAACTTGAAGCCAAAATGGAGAATAATTTTCAAATTTCTTTTAATGATGGAGGAGATTCGGGCTTTTTTTATGAAAAAGGTAGTAATTTGAAACTAACTCCTTTTCAAGCAAGGGGCGGTTTAAGATTCACAAGAGAAGAAGAGGAGAAGTTTTTAAACAATGTTTGTCCAACTTGCTTTCAAGGTCTTGTAGGTTATTGGACATTTGATGAAGGAAATGGAACCACTACAAAAGATTTAAGCGGATATGGAAATGATGGGACTTTATATAGTGGTACAACAAGTATTTGTTCTAACCCTCCGACATCTGGATGTCCAACTTGGGTAACAGGTAAAATTGGTAGTGCTTTAAGTCTTGATGGATCAAATGATTATGTGGATTGCAACCCTATCCCCGCATTGCCTGCTGGATCTACCGAACGGACTATAACTGCTTTGATTCGTGTCAACCAATTAAACCGGAATGTGAGGTTAAGTCATATTTTTCACTACGGATACGCGAGTTATAATCAAGCATTTGGATTAGCAATGTATTCTGCCGATTCTAAATTTGGCGCTCATGAATGGTCTCTCTATACTAGATATGGAGATGTCCCATTAAATCAATGGGTATTTTTAGCAATCACTTTATCTGGCAATAAAGTTAAAAAATATTATCAAAACGGATCTTTGATAGCGGTCCACACAACGGATCCTGCTCCTAATACTGTTTTAAATTCATGTAAAATTGGTACAAGGGTGACCCCATATGAGTATTTTAATGGTCTTATTGACGAAGTACGTATCTATAACCGCGCTCTATCTGATTCAGAAATTAAAGCTTTATATCAAGCTGCTAACTAATACCAGGAATTGATAATGACTTAAAATCTGATTTGTAAAACTAGCCCAATCTATTCAAATCTGAAAATTCATAAATTAAAAGGCGTTCTTAAAAACTTTTGGTTATTTTCTATTTATACAAGTTATCGTGTTATTTTTAGATTTTTAAATCAAAATGAGATGATATATTATAGAATTGGCTCACATAAAGTTTATAAAGAGTTGGAAAAAATTTATTAATTTAATACTTTTTTATAAAAAGTTTAAAAGAAATCAAAATCCTTTACAAAGTCATCAAATAGAATTAGCTACATTGATGGTCTTAGAATGAATTTCCTCAGAAATTAGCCTTTTTTCCTTTTCGGCATAAAACAATTGAACTTGAAAATAATAAAAAATTTAAGTTAGAGACAACATGTGCTAAAAAAGAAAGGGGCTCGAATACCAACATTATACGACATCAAATTTTTAATTAACAACGAAAATAAGATTTATTATTTAAAGCTTATTAAAGGAGATTCTAAAAAATTGCAAAAAGACAAGGTATATCTAAAAAAATTAAATATATAATTATTTTTCTTATTGGGAAATTTATTTTTGCACTTATAATATATATTATTATAAGAATTTCTTAATGCAAATTATGTTTTGTATTAATTTTTTAAAATATTTTTAAATTTAAAATAGTTATTTTTTTTAATGATAGAAAAAATTAGAAATTTTGCAATTATCGCGCATATTGATCATGGAAAATCAACTTTGGCTGATAGATTTTTAGAAATTACTCAAACTGTGCCAAAGGATAAAATCATTCCCCAATACTTGGATCAACTTTCTTTAGAAAGAGAGAAAGGTATTACGATTAAAATGCAGCCTGTAAGCATGAATTATAAAGGTTATGTTTTGAATTTAATAGATACTCCTGGGCATATAGATTTTAATTATGAAGTTTCAAGAGCATTAGCCGCAGTCGAAGGCGCTATTTTACTTATTGATGGAACTCAAGGTATTCAAGCGCAAACAGTTCATAATTTGGAGTTAGCAAAAAAACAGAATTTAGTTATTATTCCTGCGATTAATAAAATAGACTTAAATATAAAAGACTTAGATAGTTTGATAGAAGGCATTTCTAAAATTACTTTAAAAAACGATATACATCTAGTTTCAGCAAAATTAGGAACTGGTGTTGAAGAAATATTAAAAGCAGTTATAAAAGATGTTCCTTTTCCCAAAAAGAGTAAATACTGTCAAGCTTTAATCTTTGATTCTCATTTTGATTCTTATAAGGGTATTATAGCTCATGTAAGGGTTTTTGGTGGTGAATTTAGAAAATTTATGAATGCTTACTTTAAACAGAGAAAACAACAATTTAAAATTTTAGAAGTTGGTTTATTTAAACCAGAAATGAAAGAAATCGATTGTTTAAGTGAGGGTATGATAGGTTATATAGCTACTGGTGTAAAAGATCCGGGAATAGTTAAAATAGGAGATACTATAACTTTAGACTTAGAAACCCCTGCTTTAGCAGGCTATCAAGAACCGGAACCAGTTGTTTTTGCTTCTGTTTTTCCTTCAGAAAATGTTAGTTTTGAAAATTTTGAGGATAGTTTAAAGAAATTTCAGCTAAACGATCCGTCTATTTTTTTAGAAAAAACTGTGTCTCCTTTTTTGGGCAAGGGTTATAATGTTGGTGCAATGGGACTTCTTCATTTAGAAATTTTTGAGCAAAGATTGAAAAAAGAATTTGGCACAGAAATAATTTTGACCCTACCTTCAATTAGATATAAAGCTGTTTTAAAAGATGGCAATGAAATTTTTGTTTTTAATCCTCAAGAAATAGATTTATCAAAAATTTTATATTTTAAAGAACCCTTTATCGAAGTAGAAATTTTCTCTCTTTTTTCTTACGCCGAAAAAGTATTTTTATTGCTTAGAGAAAGAAGGGGTAAAATAAAAGATCAAACAATTGAATCAAACTTTATAAAGATTAAAGCAGAGATGCCACTTGAAGAATTGATTTCGGGATTCTATGATGAATTAAAATCAATCTCATCTGGTTATGCTTCTTTAAGATGGCAGTTTATAGATTATTATCAATCAGATTTAGTCAAATTAGATATTCTAATAGCTGAAGAAAAAGAGCCGTCTCTTTCAAGGCTTATTCATAAAGATAAAGCAGAAAAAGTTGGAAGGAAAATATTGCTGGAATTAAAAGAAAATTTACCAAAAGAAGAATTTGCGATAAAACTTCAGGCTGCTATTAATAACAGAATTATAGCTAGAGAAACTATACCTGCTTTGAAAAAAGATGTGGCTGGTTGGCTTTATGGAGGAGATCGAACAAGAAAAATGAAATTATGGCAGAAACAAAAAGAAGGGAAAAAGAAGCTGCAGAAATTAGGCAAGGGAAAAGTTAAAGTTCCTAATAATGTTTTGTTAAAAATTTTAAGGGTAAAATAGTTAAATGAAAATTTTAATTCAAAAAATTGGGAGAATAAAAATTTTTTCTAAAAATAATCTTATTTTTGATTCAAACGAAGGATATCTTTTTTATGTTGGTTTTGAAAAAGGAGATGAAAACAAAAATTTGAAAGAAATTGTTAGTTATTTAGAAAATATACAAATTGTTGATAAAGAAGGAAAGTTTTCTCAAAAAATTAAAGAAACAAAACCAAGGCTTATTTTTATTTCTAATATTACTTTGTTAGCGACTTTTGAAAAATTTAGGATAAATTTTAATCAAGCTTTAGAACCAAATAAAGCAAAAGAAATTTTTAATAATTTTATTAAAATATGGCAAGATTTGGGTTATGAAGTTTTTTATAAAGAATTTGGCTCCTTTTTAGAAATTTCTTCAACAAACCTCGGTCCAATAAATTTTATTTTAGAGTTATAATTAAATTATGATTAATTTTCTTTTGGGGTTTTGGACAGCCGATCTTTTATTTTCAATTATTTTATATTTTAAAAAAGAGATTGTTTTGAATTTAGATAAAAATGTTTATCTTTTTGCTATTATTGTCGACATTTTTCTTTTAGCCCCTCTTTTATTTTTAAAGTATGGAAAGAAAATTAGAAAATCTTAGAAATTTGTTAATTTTTAAAACCAGATGTCAAAACAATTAATAGTTAGTCAAAAACAAAAATTTTCAGATTGGCAAGAGAAAAATATTCAAAATTTTAGTATTGATTTATCTTTTGCTGAGGTTCCAGAAAGTGAAAGAACAAAGCATGTTCACCGACTACATCCTTATCTTGGAAAATTTATACCCCAATTAGTTGAAGTTTTTTTAAAAAAATATTTCCAACCAGGACAAATGATTTTAGATCCCTTTGTGGGCTCAGGAACAACTCTAATTGAAGCCAATCTTTTAAATATGTCTTCAGTCGGAGTAGAATTATCAGAATTTAGTTATCTTATTACTAAAGTAAAAACTCAAAAATATAGTGTAGAATTAGTAGAAAAAGAAATTTTAGATATTTTAAATAAAACAAAAGAATTTAGTCGAAAAATTCAAAAAAATCAAAGATCTCTTTTTGAAGATTGGAGCTTCGAACCTTCAGAATATTTTAAGAATTGGTATCATCCAAGAGCCATTAAGGAGATTTATTTTTATCGAAGTTTAATTCCCAATTATCAAAATCAAGATATTTTGAAAATTATCCTTTCACGCTCAGCTAGATCTGCAAGACAAATTCCACATTATGATTTAGCTAGGCCAAAAAAACCAGTAAAAGAAAAATATTGGTGTCTTAAACATAAACAATATTGTGAACCTATAAATAATGCAATAAAGTTTATCACAAGATATAGTCTGGATACTATAAAAAGGATTAAAGAATTTGATAAATTAAGAACTTCTGCAAAAATTATTCTTCTTCAAGGAGATGCTAGGAAAATAAAACTGCCTGTCAAAAAAGAAAGTGACGGAATTTTTACTTCGCCTCCCTATCTTGGTTTAATAAATTATCATGAACAACACCGTTACGCTTATGAATTGTTTAATTTTAAAGAATATCCTGAGGCTGAAATTGGCTCACCTAATAAAAATGGAAATGATAATAAAGAAAGATATAAAAAAGACATTATTGCTGTTTTTAGAAATATGAATAATTATCTAAAATCAGGAGCAAAGATTTTTATTGTTGTTAATGATAAACATCATCTTTATCCTCAGATTGGGAAAGAATGTGGATATAAAATTGTTGATGTTTTTCACAGGCCTGTTTTAATGAGAACCGAAAGAGACAATAACAAGTTTTCTGAGAGTATTTATTATTTTGTTAAAGAAGGATAAAAAAAGCAGAATTGACCATGATTATACAGGATTTAAAAACAGAAATTAAAAAGATTATCAAAGATGCTATAATTAAAAAGCTTAATGAATACAAATTAATCGGAGATATTAAACCATTTCATGAAAAATTATTTTCTAAAGAGAAAATAAGAGAAACTTCTTTCTTTCATTCCTGCAGCACAACTATTGGAGTAACATTGTTCCAAAATATTGCTTATTTAATATCTAAAAATAATAAAAATTTTAAAAGAGTAGAAAAACAATTCAAAGTTAAGGGTAGTTTTTCTAATAGAGCAAAATCTTTAATTGAAGATATAATTTTTGATTTAGGAAGAAAGCAATCTGATAATAAAAAAAGAACCCCAAATATAAAAGAAGAGAGCAAAGAAGTTTTAAGTGTTTCTGGAAGCGGAAAAAAATCAAGTCAAATAGCCGATTTATTTTTGGTTGACCTGAAAGATAATGAAATTTATATTGAAATAAAGACAACAAAACCAAATAAGGGAGAATCAGAGAAAATTAAAAGAACTTTGTTAAAGATAATAGCTTTAAGAAATAAACCAGTGAGAGTTTTATGTGGTATAGCTTATAATCCTTATGAACCAGAAAAATTTGCTTGGCCGCTTCCTTTAAATTATTTAAAGATCGGTGAGGATCTATTAATTGGAAAAGAATTTTGGGACTTTTTAGGTGGAAAGGGAACTTATAAAGAGTTATTGAATATTTTTGAAGAAGTTGGCAAAGAATTAAAAGAAAAAATAGAAAGTAAATTTAAAGAGATAATAAACAAGAGTTAAAATTTAATAATAATTAAGTCTGTAAAGTCTGTGTTAAGCCTTCATAATCTGCGTATGAACAAAAAATTAGAAAATCTTAGACATTCGTTGGCTCATTTATTAGCTTCAGCTGTTTTAAAGATTGATCCAAAAGCAAAATTAGGAATTGGGCCAACAACTGATGATGGTTTTTATTATGATTTTTTATTTTCTATAAAAATTGATGAAACTATACTCTCTAAGCTTGAAGAAATTATGAAAGACTTAATTAAAAAAAATTTAAAATTTGTTGGCAAGAAAGTTTCTTTTCAGGAAGCTAAAAAAATTTTTAAAGGCCAGCCTTTTAAATTAGAGCTCTTAGATGATCTTAAAAAATATGGCACCACTGATTTTAATGAAATTCAATTGATTAAAGCAAAAAAGAAAAAAGCAAAAAAAATTTCTAAAGTAACAATTTATCAAACTGCTGATTTTATTGATTTATGCCGAGGTGGTCATATAAAAAATACTAAAGAAATAAATCCAGAAGCTTTTAAACTAACAAGGATTGCCGGAGCCTATTGGAGGGGGGATGAGAAAAGACCAATGCTGACAAGAATTTATGGTGTTGCCTTTGAGACCCAAAAAGAGCTTGATGAATATTTACAAAAACAAGAGATGGCTGAAAAATACAATCATAGAGTTTTAGGTGAAAAATTAAAAATTTTTATGATTAGTCCTTTAGTTGGAAAGGGTTTGCCTCTTCTTTTACCAAAAGGAGAAATTATCAAAAATATTTTGGTTTCTTATATGAGAAAGAAAGAAGAAAAGTTTGGTTATCAATATGTTTCTAGTCCTCATTTAGCCTTAGATAAACTTTATGAAAAAAGTGGGCATTTAAAATTTTATGAGAATGAAATGTATAAGGTTTTAGACCCACAAGGAGAAAGATTTTTCTTAAAACCTATGAATTGCCCTCATCATCATTTAATTTATCAAGAATTAGTTAAAAGTTATAAAGATTTGCCCTTGAGATTAGCTGAAGCTGGTCAAGTTTATAGAGTGGAAAAATCTGGAGAGACTTATGGACTAATGAGAGTTAGAGGACCTATTACTCAAAATGATTCTCATATTTATACCAGCAAAGATAATTTAGAGGACGAATTTTCCAGAGTTTTAGATCTTTTGTTCGAAGTTTACAATGATTTAGAAGTTATTAAAAATTATTGGTTTAGACTTTCTTTGCCAGATTTTTCAGGCAAAAATAAAAGCAAATACGGAGGAGATTTAAAATTATGGCAATGGGCAAGTAGAATCATAAAAAAAATTTGTTTATCTAAAAAAATCAATCTTGTACCTGGCGTAGGTGAAGCAGCATTTTACGGTCCTAAACTTGATATGCAGATTAAAAATATCTATGGCAAGGAAGAGACAGTAGCAACTATTCAAATTGATATCTTAGTTCCTAAAAGAATGAATTTAGTTTATTTGGATAATAAAAATAAAAATCAGCACCCCATTATTATTCATAGAGCTATTTTGGGTTCATATGAAAGATTTATAGGTTTTTTGCTTGAAGCAACTTTTGGAGATTTGCCTTTATGGCTATCTCCTCTTCAAGGTATTATTTTGCCAATAAAAAAGGATCATTTAAATTATGCTTTAAAAATATTAAACTTGCTTAAAAGTTATGGCTTTAGATTTGAGATTTGGATGAATGAAGAAAGTTTGTCCAAAAGAATACTTTTAGCAGAAGAACAAAAAATACCTTTAGTTTTAATTTGCGGTGATAAAGAGGTTAAAAATAAAACACTTTCCTTAAGAATTAGAAAAAAGGGAGATTTAGGAGAGAAAAAACTTGAGGATATAATAAGTTTATTAAATGAGAAAGGAAATCCCCCTTCTTAAAGTTCTTTTTTT
>JAPYXA010000029.1 GCA_028276075.1 Minisyncoccota bacterium | reverse complement strand
GAAGTAGAAGCAGGAGAGTTTGTTTTCTTAATAGGAAAATCAGGAGCAGGGAAAAGTACTGTTTTAAAAATATTAAGAAGAGAAGAAGAACCAAGCAAAGGAGCGGTTTATTTTAAAAGTAAAAATATTTTAGATCTTCCTTCAAGAAGATTAAATGAAATAAGAAAAAGAATAGCTATTATTCATCAAGATTTTAAATTATTAAATAAAAAAACAGTTTTTGAGAATATTGCTTTGCCTCTTGAAATAATAGGCAAATCTTACTCTGAAATTAAAAAAGAAGTTTATTATATAGCAGAAAAACTTAAAATTAAAGGAAGATTGGATCAAATTGCCGAAAGCCTTTCTGGTGGAGAAAAACAAAAAGTTTGTCTAGCGCGCTGTTTAGTTTATAAGCCAGAAGTTATTTTAGCTGATGAGCCAACTGGTAATCTAGATCCTATTGCTACTTATGAAATAATAGAAATTTTAAAAGATATAAATAAGGGAGGCATAAGTATTATATTAGCAACTCATAATAAAGAAATTGTTGATTCTTTAAAAAAAAGAGTTTTAATTTTAGAAAGCGGTAGATTAATTAAAGATGAGAATCCAGGTAAATATAGCTTATTATAATGATCAATAAATTTTTAAAAATTATAAAGCATGGATATGATTTATTTGAAAGAGAAAAAATAGTCTCTACTATTAATGTAGGAACTACCATTCTTGTATCTTTTTTTATTTGGTCAGGAATTTTGGGTTTTTATTTTTTAAATCAACTTATAATTTATTTCCAAGAAAGATTAGATTTTTCTATCTATTTCAAAAATAATGTTGAAAGAGAAAATATCGTCCAACTTAAAAAAATATTAGAAAATTTTCCGGGTGTTTCCGGTGTTGAATTTATTCCTCAAGAGGTTGCTTTTAAAAAATTTAAAGAAGAATCCAAATCGAATCCTGTCATTGCAAAAGCTTTAACTGAAATTCGAACTAATCCTCTGGTTGATTATTTAATTATAAAAGCTAATGATTCAGAGACTTATCTTAAAATAGCTGATTATATAGAAAAATCTCCTTATAAAGCATTTATTGAATATATAACTTATTCAGAAAATCAGAATATAATAAAAAGAATAATTTCTTTATCTAATCAAGTAAGAATTATAATTTTAGGAATTCTTGCCATAATATTAATTTTTTCTTGCTTAATAATTTTTAACACAGTACTTGTTTCAATTTATGCTCAAAAAGAATATGTTGAAGTCTTAAGATTAATTGGGGCAGGGAATTGGTTTATTAGAGGACCTTTCTTGATTAATATTTTAATATTTTCATTTATAGGTTATTTAATAGCCTTAAGTTTTTTAATTTTGTTTTTAATGAAAACAGAAAATTTTTGGTCAATTATTATACCAAATTTTCAACCATCAAAATATTTAATGGATAATTTTTTATTTTTAAATAGTGGAATTTTAGGTATAATTTTATTTATAAACATATTTTCAACTTTTATTGCTTTGCAAAAATATCTTAGGATATAATTAACTTAATAATTTAAGGTCATCGGCTTGAATTAAAACAAAATATAACAATAAAATATAAACAATGATAGAAAAAACTCTTGTTTTAATAAAACCAGATGGAGTAGAAAGAAAATTGATAGGAGAAATAATCTCAAGATTTGAAAGGGCTAATTTAAGAATTATAGGCTTAGGGATATTAAAACCTAATAAACAGTTAATGGAGAAACACTATCCTAAAGATAAAAAATGGATAGAAAATTTGGGTTATAACCTTATTAAAACAAGTGAAGAATCAAAAATAAAAATAGATTTAAAAAAAGATTATAAGGTTAATAATGTTTATGAACTTGGCTTAAAAATAAGAGAGTGGTTAATTAATTTTATGTGTTCTGGACCGGTAGTTAAAATAGCTATTGAAGGGCCGCAAGCTATTCAAGTTGTTAGAAAGATTATAGGGAAAACCATTCCATTGCTTGCTGAACCAGGAACTATTAGAGGAGATTTTTCTGTAGATTCTCCTATTTTAGCTAATTTAGAGAAAAGACCTGTTAAAAATTTGGTTCATGCTTCTGGAAATCAACAAGAAGCTGATAAGGAGTTAAAATTATGGTTTAAAAGGTCAGAATTAATTAATTAGAATTTGATAAATAGTATAAAAATGGTGGTTCCTACAAAAAAACTTTCAAGGTCAAGATATAAAAAAAGAAGATATCAGAAAGAAAAAGTAAAAAAAATACAACTTCAAAGATGTAAAAATTGTGGGCAAATGTCTTTACCTCATAGAGTTTGTCCTGAATGTGGATTTTATAAAGGAAGATTTGTTATAAATTTTAAAAAAGAAAAGAAAAAATCTAAATGAGTACTCGGCATCTTTGTAGAATAATAGTTCTTCAATCACTTTATCAATGGAGTTTTTGGGAATATCCTCAAGATAAGTGGAAGAAATTTTTAGAAGACAATTTAGAAGAATTTGGATCTGATATAGATGAACCTGAATTTGCTAGAAAACTTATGTCGGGAGTTGTTGAAAATTTAGATTTTATAGATTCGGTTATCAAAAGAGATACAAAGCATTGGCCTTATGAACAGATATCCTTGCTTGAAAGAAATATTTTAAGGTTAGCAGTATATGAAATTTATTTTCAAAATCATGATGAAGTTCCTTTAAAGGTTATTATTAACGAAGCAGTTATATTAGCTAAAAGTTTTCTTGGTAGTTCGGCTGCAAAATTTATAAACGGTGTTTTAGGGACTGTTTATGAAGAATACATTAAAGAATATAATCAACAAAAAAGAGATTGAAAAAATATTAAAAGTAAAGATAAAAGATAAAAATATATGGCTTCAAGCTTTAATCCATAAATCTTGGACATTTTTTCATAAAGAATATAGAAACTTTCATAACGAAAGATTAGAATTTTTAGGTGATTCAGTTTTACAGACAATAACTTCATTCTATCTTTTCAAAAATTTTCCTTATTTAGGAGAAGGAGAGATGAGCTTAATTAGAGCTTCACTTGTTAATCGAGATAGATTGGGTCAAATTGCTAAAAAATTAAATCTAGAGAAGATATTACTTTTTGCAAAAAATTTTGATGAAAAAGGCCTTAAAACTGTTTTAGGTAACAGTTTTGAGGCTATAATCGGAGCGATTTTTTTAGATTCAGGATTTGAAGAAGCAAGAGAATTTGTAGAAAGAGAAGTTTTAAAAGAAACAAAAGAAATTATAACTTTTAAAAATTATAAAGATCCAAAGACAATTCTTCAGGAGATTTTTCAAAAAAAATACGGAGAGCTACCTGATTATCGAATTTTAGATATTTCTGGCAAAGAACATAATAGAAAATTTAAGGTTGGCATTTATTTTCATAATAAAAAAATAAGCGAAGGGGAGGGAAGTTCTAAAAAAGAAGCTGAATTTAAAGCAGCTTTGAAAATTGTAAAAATTAAACAAAAACCAAAATAATCTTTTTTAATCTTTTATATAAAACTTTTTTTTAATTTTTTCTTCGGCTTCTTTTTCTAATTCTTCAATCTTTTTTTCTCCTTCTAAAGCTAAATTTTCTAATTCTTCATCTTTTAACTTGATTAATTCTTTTGCTCTTTGAATTAGATATTCTTTTGTATTTTTTGATGGATTATCAATTATTTCTTCTAGCAAAATTTTAAGTATCCATCCTATTTTAGGACCTTGGGGAATTCCTAGGTTTATAAGATCGTTTCCATTGATCTTTAGATTTTTTGGTGTTATAGGTTCAATTTGGACTTTTTCAATTAAGTATTTAAGATATCTTAATCTATAAGGTTCGGCTTTAAAAACTCCAGAACCTATTCTATCTGCGTATCTAAGTTTAAATAAATCTTCCAAATTTTCTTTACCAACTCTTCTTACAAACCTTCTCACGGCTGCAGGGGTTACTTTTTCGATTTCTAGATAAAACATATGTTGTTTTATCAGATGGACAACTTTTTTAATAATTTCATTTGAGTATCTTAACCTTTCTAGAAGCCTTTTAGCAATTTTTGCTCCAACAATTTCGTGGTTATAAAATGTTGAATTAGGGCCTTCGCCTTTTTTTGTCAAAGGTTTACCAATGTCATGAAGTAAAACCGCTAATCTCAAAAATAGAGGATAATCTTTAGAAACTGCATACTCTAGTGATTTAAGAGAATGAACATAAACATCATATTTGTGGTGTTTGTTTTGGGTTACTTTATAACAATTGTCAAGCTCTGGTAAAATTTCTTTTAAAAGATTAGTCTTCCTTAAAAGCTCAATCCCTAAAACTGCTTTTTTGCTCATTAATATTCTATTAAATTCATCTCTAATTCTTTCGTAAGAAATATATTGGATTAAATAAGAAGTTTTTTTAATTGCTTTTAAAGTATTATTTTCTATGATAAAATCAAGTTCGCAGGCAAAACGAATAGCTCTTAACATTCTTAATGCATCTTCTCTGAAGCGCTCCTCTGGGTTACCAACAGTTTTAATTATTTTAGCTTTTAAATCATCTAAGCCACCAAATAAATCTATTATTTTGCCTTTTATATCCATTGCGAGGGCATTTATGGTAAAATCTCTTCTTTTTAAATCAGTCTCTAGATTATAGGTAAATTCTACTTCATGTGGTCTTCTAAAGTCTAAATATTTTCCTTCTTTTCTAAAAGTGGTTACTTCTATGATTTTTAAGGTCTCATCTTTTGAATTAGTTTTAATTGCTACTGTACCAAATCGATTTTCATAAAAGGAAAGAGAAGGGAAAAGGTTTATAATTTCTTCTGGCCTAGCATTTGTGGTAATATCCCAGTCTTTTGGTTTTCTTTTTAAAATTAAATCTCTGACGCAACCTCCAACTAAAAAAGCTTGAAATCCATTTTCAAGTAAAGTGTTAAGAATTTTTTTTACTTCTTCTGGTAAAAGCATAAATTTAGTTTGAGCGGTGGACGGGATTTGAACCCGCGACCTTCTCCTTGGGAAGGAGACGTTCTGCCAACTGAACTACCACCGCTTTAAAGTATATAATTTTATGACACAATTTAAATTTAAAAATCAAATTTTATTATATCAAAATTTATAAAAATATTAAAATTTAAAAAAATTTAATTTCTAAAACTTAAAATAATGATTTTTTTATTTAAGATTTATAATATATAATTATTTAATTATTATTATTAATTATTTATAAAAAAATATTTAAAAAATAGGGAAAAATAAAATTATTAAGTTCGCAAAATAATTCTTTTGCGAACTTATAAATAAATTATGGAAAAATTAGATATTTTGAACATCAAAAAGGCTTATCTTGTGGGCATAAAAGGAGTTGGAATGACAGCTTTAGCAAGAATTTTAAAGGGTTTAAATATTAAAGTAGTTGGATCTGATACAAAGGATAAATTTTTTACTGATGAAGTTTTAAAAAAACAAAAAATAAAATTTTATGAGGGGTTTAGCCATTCTAACTTAAAAAAGGAACTTCCAGTTGATATAGTTATTAGCTCAGTGGCTTATTTATCTCAAAATTCTCCTTATAATCCAGAAATTGAATTTGCTAGAAAAATTTCTCTTCCTTTAATGACTTATCCAGAAGCCTTAGGAAATATTTTTAATCAGTCTTTTGGTATTGCAATTTGCGGTTCTCATGGAAAAAGTTCAACAACTGCTGTTTTAGGCAAAATTTTTAAAGAAGCAAATTTGGATCCAACTGTTTTAGTTGGTTCAGAAATTATAGAATGGAAAAGTAATTCTTTAATATCCAAATCTTTTAAGAAAAAATTACTTTTTTTAAAAGAAAACGAAGATAAGCTTAATAATTTAAATTGGATTAAGAAAAATTTGATTAATTTACCAATCTTTATAATTGAAGCTGATGAATATAAAGAGGCTTTTTTAAATTATTACCCCCGAATAATTATTTTAACTAATATAGATTATGATCATCCCGACTATTTTAAAACAGAAAAAGAATATAAGCAGTCTTTTAAAAAATTTTTTAAACAATTAAAAGAGCCTAAAATTCTAATAACTAAAAAAAATAGAATATTAAACCTTAAACCTTTTCCCTTCCCTTTTAAAGGTAAACATTGGCAAGAGAATTTATCTTTAGTTTATAGTTTAATAAAAATTTTGGGGATAAAAGAAAAACATTTTCTAAAATCTATAAGCACCTATAAGGGTATAAAAAGAAGATTTGAAATCATAAAACAAAAAAATGAAATTGTTTTAATAGATGATTATGCTCATCATCCAACCGAAGTTTTTGCTTATTATAAAAGCTTAAAAAATCACTTTTCAGATTATAAGATTTTTTTTATCTTTCAGCCTCATACTTTTACAAGAACCCATTTTCTTTTTAACGAATTTTTAAAAACCTTTAAAAAAATAAAAAATGATAAAAAAATTACTTTCATTATTTTTAAGACTTTTCCATCTGCAAGAGAAAAAGAAACAATACTTAAAATAAAAAATTTAAAAACTGATAAGCTTTTAGCAAAAAAGTTAAATACTTATTTTTTTGAAAAAGAA
>JAPYXA010000034.1 GCA_028276075.1 Minisyncoccota bacterium | reverse complement strand
CTATTTTAGGTTCTCCAGAAAATCCTTCTTTTGAGTCCCAGTAAATATCAGCTTTACCTTTTGTTCTTGATAAAGAAGAAAGTCCAAGTTCTAAAATTAATTCTCCTTTTAATAATTCTTTTTCTTTAATGGTAGTAGTTGTATTTAAAGTAGTATTTATATTTTGTTGTTTTAAATTGTTAGCCTTCTGTTTATTAGAAATGTTTTTATTTACTAAAAAATATAAAAAACTTAGACTAATAATACCTAAAACTATAAAAAGTGGTACAATATAAAGAGCCCCGTAATTTTTATTAAAATTTTTTATATACATTATTTATAATTATAACATAGATTAGTAGATTTACTTAATAATCTGTTATTCACGGATTTCACGGATTTAAAACTATTCACGGATTTTACGGATTTCACGGATTATACGGATAATAATCTGTTCAGATTTAAACCGGCTAAATTTGATAATCACCCGGGTAATTCATCCGGTAATCATCTGGGTAATAATATCCGTGTTTATCCGTGTCGAAATCAGCGTTAATCCGTGTATTAAATAATGAAAGAGGCTTTAGATTTTTTGAACAAAATTGTTTCTTTTCAAAGTGTTTCAACTGATCCAAGAAAAGAGAAAGAAATTTTCGCTTTGGTTAAGATTTTAAAGAATTTTTTAGCAAAGGAAAAATTTAAAGTTAAAATTATTGGTAAAAAATGCCCCCTGTTTATTGCTGAAAAATTTGTTTCTTCAAAGTCAAAAACAATTGGTATTTATTCCCATTATGATGTTCAACCAGCAGAACCTTTAAATCTTTGGCATTCAGATCCTTTTAAGCTAACAATAAAAAATGGCAAAATTTTTGCTCGTGGGGTAGCTGATAATAAAGGGCCATTAACTCAAAATATTTTCTCTATTTTGAATTTAGTAAAAGAAAATAAACTTAAAAATAATATTATTTTTCTTTTTGAAGGAGAAGAAGAAATTGGTTCAAGAAATTTTTCTTTTTATCTTAATCAAGCTTTAAGTATTTTAAAAAATGTTGATTTATTTTTTCTTACTGATGTTGGGATGGTTAAAAAGAATGTTCCAACTATTTACTATGCTTTAAGAGGAATTGTTTATTTTGAAGTTGAAGTTTGGACAGGCAAAAAGGATCTTCATTCTGGGGTTTATGGAAATTTAGTTTATAATCCCTCGCAGATTTTATGTGAAATTTTTGCGAAAATGAAAGATTTAAAAGGTAAAATTAAAATACCTGATTTTTATAAAAGAGTAAGAAGAATAAGCGATAAGGAAAAGAAAGATTTAATAAAAAATTTTAAAAACGCAAATGAAATTAAAAAGATTGCCGAAGTTTATACTCTCAATCCTTTAGATAAAAAATACTCTTTAATTTCAGCTAAAATTTATCCATCCTTGGAGATCAATGGTTTTTATTCGGGTTATATTGGAGAAGGATCAAAGACAATTATTCCTAATTATGCTAAGGCAAAATTTTCTATAAGATTGGTTGAGTATCAAAAACCAGAAGAGATTATTGATTTAGTGAAAAAATTTATTAAAAATAATATACCAAAAGGAATCAAATATTCATTAAAAGTTTTAGTTAATGCCAAACCTTTCTTTAGCGACTTTAATCATCCTTATATAATTAAAACAGCCAAAGTTTTAGAAGAAGAATTTAAAAATAAATGTGTTTTTATGAGAGAAGGAGGAAGTATCCCCTCTGCAGAAATTTTGATGAATAAATTTAAAAAACCTGTTATACTTACTGGTTTTATCTTAGAAGGATCCAATATTCATGCTCCTAATGAAAATATGGATTTAGATTTATTTGAAAAAGGTATTTTAGTTTTAAGCAAAATTTATAATATTGATTTTTAATAACTTTCAAATAGATATTTTAGAACTTAATAATGTTTCAAAATTATTTAAGGTAATAAAAGCAACTGATATTTATTCATTTAGGATCAGAGAAAATATAATTACTAGCTTTTTGATAATTTAATAATCAAAAGTTTGATAGACGTATTTTAACAACCTTTTGATATTTAGTTATAATAGGGTATAATTAAACATTCCATTTAAATTTAATTAAATATTTGCTTTAAAATGATATCCATAAAACCTGAGATTATTTTTCATAACAAATACTTTTTAATCTCTAATACTTTATTAACTTCTTTTTTAGTAATTTTTTTAATTTTTATATTTTTAATTTTTTTTAAAAAAAAGTTATCGCCTACTCCTTCTAAAATGCAAATTTTTTTTGAAATAATTTTTGAAGAGATTTTTAATTTTTGGAAAGGCTTAACCAATTCTTCGAATTTAAAAATCTTTACGTTTATCCTTACATTTTTTGTATACATTCTTTTGTCTAATTGGTTTGGTGTTTTACCTTTTATAAGCAGTTTATTTTTGAAAAATGAAGATGGAAAAGTTCATCTTTTGAGATCTCCTTATTCTGATTTAAATATGACATTGGCTTTAGGGCTAATTTCTGTTTTTTTTGTTAATTTGGTTGCTATT
Organism: Minisyncoccota bacterium; assembly: GCA_028276075.1. GTDB lineage: Bacteria > Patescibacteriota > Minisyncoccia > UBA6257 > HR35 > RSWP22. Next base: position 3,070 of record JAPYXA010000034.1, on the reverse strand, counting down.
TTAAAATTGAAGACTAAATATTTTTTAAGGTTTAAAGGAGTTGTGGGGGTATTTGAAATTATTTCAGAATTTGTTAAAATATTATCTTTGTCTTTTAGATTGTTTGGTAATATATTAGCAGGAGAGGTGCTGATATTGGTTATTTTATCTTTATTTCCACTTTTTATACCTATTTTTTTTACTGGAATAGAAATGTTTGTTGGATTTATCCAAGCTTTTCTTTTTTTTGTTTTAACAAGTATTTTTTTAAAGGTCGCCTTAAGTCAAGATCATTAAAATTTTTTAAAAATGAATTTAGATCCAAATATCGTAAAATTAATAATTTCAGGTTTAACTATTGCGTTGGGAACTATAATGCCAGCTTTTGCTATAGGTAAAATAGGCTCTGAAGCTTTAAAAGCTATTTCAAGAAACCCGGAAGCCACTTCTAAAATTCAAACTGCTATGCTTTTAGCAATTGCTTTTGCCGAATCAATAGCTATTTATGTTTTGGTTATGGCAATTATCATTAAGTTTATTTAAATGAAGGAACTTTTAAATTCTTTGGGCATAGATATAAAGCTTTTGATTTTTCAAATTTTCAATTTTTTTATTTTATTTTTTATTCTTTATAAATTTTTATCAAAACCATTAAATAGCATTATAAACGAAAGAAAAGCACAAATTGAAGAGGGATTTAAAAAATATGAAGAAGCCTTAAGCTTGATAAAGAAAATAAATAAAATAAAGAAGAAAATTTTAGCTAAAGCAGAAAAAGAAAAAGAAAGGATATTATTTGAAGCACAAGAAGAAAAAAATTTAATTTTACAAAAAGCTTTAATTGAAGCACAGATTGAGAAAGATAAAGCTAAAAGTAGATTAAAGAAAGAATTAGAAACTGAAAAACAAAATTTTTTAAATCAAGTGGAAAAAGATTCAGTAGAATTGTTTTTTTCTTTAGCTAAAAAAATTTTTAATCGTTCTGATTTAGATAAAGATTATATTAAAAAAATTTTAGCAAATAAATGAATCAAAAATCTAAGATTTATAGCGAAGTTCTTTGGGGTTACTTAATAAAGAAAGAAAAAAAATTGATTAATGATTTAATTGAAAAGATTATTTTAAATGGTGAAAGATTTTTGTTGAAAGAGACTCTAGGGGAAGTTCTAAAAAAAATAGATAAGATGAAAAATATTGAAAAGGGTAAACTTGTTTTAACTTTTAAAGAAAATGAAAAAATTGCAATAAACTATTTGAATAAATATCTTAATGGTAAAAAAGAGATTGAAAAAGTGATAGTTGATCCTAATCTCATTTTAGGCGGGAAATTTATATCGGATAATTATGAACTAGATTTTAGTTTAAGAAATATATTATGGAAGATTTTCAATTTTTAGTTGAAAAATTAAAAAGAGAGATAGAAATATCTGAAATTAAGCCAGAATTTAAAGAAATAGGCAAGGTTTTAAAATTTTATGATGGAGTTTGCTGGATAGATGGTCTTTTTTCTGCTAAGTTAAATGAAGTTTTATATATTGAAAAAAATGATAAAGTAATTGAGCTTTTGGCATTAAATTTAGAAGAAGGTCTTATAGGAGCGCTGGCCTTAAATAATCAGGATAGCATAAAAGAGGGAGATATAGTTAAATCTTCCAAAAGAGTTATTTCTGTTCCTGTATCAGATGGATTAATAGGAAGAGTAATTAATCCCTTAGGTAAACCTTTAGATGATAAAGGAGAAATTTTTTCTTCAACTTTTTATCCTATTGAAAAAGACGCTCCTTCAGTATTAGACAGAGAACCTGTAAAAACGCCTGTTCACACAGGAATAAAAATTATCGATGCTTTAATTCCTATAGGCAGAGGACAAAGAGAGCTTATTTTAGGAGATAGACAAACTGGTAAAACTTCTTTGGCCTTAGATATTATATTAAACCAAAAAAATGACCATCTTAGAACTCCGATTTGTATTTATGTAGCTATCGGTCAGAAACTTTCCAAAGTAAGAAGAATTTATGAAATATTAAATAAAAATCAGGCTTTAGATTATACTATTTTAGTAGTAGCTTCTGCTGATGATCCAGCTGTTTTAGTTTATCTTGCTCCTTATGTTGGTTGTGCCATAGGAGAGTATTTTATGGATAAAGGAGAAGATGTAATTGTTATTTATGATGATTTAACAAAGCATGCTTGGGCTTGGAGAGAAATTAATTTACTTTTGAAAAGACCTGTTGCAAGAGAAGCTTATCCAGGAGATATTTTTTATTTACATTCGAGATTGCTTGAAAGATCTGCAAAAATTAAAGGAGGAGGCTCGCTTACTGCTTTACCAATTTGTGAAACTCAACTTGGGGATATTTCTGGATATATTCCAACTAATTTGATTTCAATTACTGATGGTCAAATTTATTTAGAAGCAGATTTGTTTAAGGCTAACTTCAGACCAGCTATTAACATCGGACTTTCTGTTTCAAGAGTTGGCTCAAAAGCCCAAACAAAAGCTATGAAAAAAGTTTCTGGTCGTTTAAAGCTTGATTTAGCTCAATTTAGAGAATTAGAGGTCTTTGCTCAAGTAACCACAGAACTTCCAGAAGACTCAAGGAAAATAATAAAAAGAGGTAAAATACTTCTTGAGATTTTAAAGCAAAAAGACTTGGAACCTGTAAGTTTTGAAAAGACAATAGTTTTGTTGTTTGCTGTAAATAAAGGTTTTTTTGATAATCTTGAGATAGAAAAAATTAATATAATCGTAGACAAGTTAATTAAATATTTTGATTTAAATTCTTTAGACACTTTAGAGAAAATAATAAATAAGATGGATTTGGACGAGGAGTTAGAAAATGAATTAATTAGTAAATTAAATTATTTTTTTGAGAATTTAGATGTCTAATATATCGACAGTAAAATTAAGAAAAAAAATAAAGAACCTAAAGAATTTTCAAAGGATGACTAAATCTATTAGTTTTTCAGCAGCTTTAAAATATAAAAAAATTTATAAAGAGATAAGTAATTTAATGAGAAATGTTTTTTATTTTATTTCTTTGGCTAAAGAAATTTATTTAAGGAATAAGATAATTAATAAAATAATTTT
>JAPYXA010000001.1 GCA_028276075.1 Minisyncoccota bacterium | reverse complement strand
TTTTTGAACCTAAAGCTGTTGATGGAAAAAAATTAATTATTATAATTGCTTCAGATAGAGGATTGGCTGGTTCTTTTGATAATTCTATTTTTAAGAAAGCAGAAGAGTTTATTGAAAATAATGGTTCAGATAATTTTTTGCTTGCCACCATAGGAAATAAAGCTGAAAAATATTTTTCTAAAAAATATAATCTTCTTTTTTCTTTTTCAAATTTTGAATCTATCTTCCCCAAAAGTTTTGCTTCAGAGTTTATTAATTATTTAAATTTCTTAGTTAAGAAAAATAAGATTTCAGAAATTTATTTTATAAGACCCAACCTTTCTTTTTCTGGTTTTTTTGTAGAGGATTTAAAAGTTTTTCCTTTTAATTTAGATACTTTAGAAAATCTTATTTTAAAAATTATGCCTAAAATGAGAGCGTGGCAAGAACTTAAAATAAAATCTGAGTTTAAGTGGAATTTTGAATATATTTTAGAGCCTGATCCCGAAACTTTAATAAGGGTTATTTATGAAAATGTTTATTTTTTGATTATCTATTCTATTATTTTAGAAGCTCAGGCATCTTTGGAACTTACAAAAACAATCACAATGAAAAGAGCCTTTGAAAACTCGGTAGAGTTAGAAAAAGAAACAACATTAATTTATAACAAATTAAGACAGCAAAAAATCACACAAGAAATACTCGAAATTTTTTCTTCAAATGATTAAGAGAAAAAACAATTTATATAAAGAGGATAAAGAGGGAAGGATTATTCAAATTATAGGAACAGTAGTAGATGTAGAGTTTGATGAAGACAATATGCCTGATATTTATGAGGTTTTAGTTGTAGAAAAAAATAATTTATATTTAGAAACCGAATTTTACTTGTCTCCAAAAAGAGTTAGGTGTTTAGCTTTAGGGCAAACAGATGGACTTAAAAGAGACGAGAAGGTTTCAAGAACAAAAAAGAAAATATCTGTACCAGTTGAAAAAGTCTTGGGAAGAGTAATAAATGTTTTAGGACAGCCACTTGATGATCAAGGAAAAATTACTGGTGAGTTTAGAGAAATATTTCAAAAACCCCCATCTTTTTTGGATCAAAAACCAGATATTGAAATTTTAGAAACAGGTATAAAAGTAATTGATCTTTTAACTCCAGTTATTAAAGGAGGCAAAGTTGGTCTTTTGGGCGGAGCAGGGGTAGGGAAAACTGTTTTACTGATGGAATTAATTCATAATATAGCTTTTAAACATGAAGGTATTTCAGTTTTTGCAGGAGTTGGCGAGAGAACAAGAGAAGGAAATGAACTAATTTTAGAGATGAAAGAAAGTAAAGTAATGGATAAGGTTGCTATTATTTTTGGTCAGATGAATGAAGTTCCCGCTGTTAGGTTAAGAACTGCTTTTGCTGCTGTAACTATAGCTGAATATTTTAGAGATCAAAACAAGGATATTTTGCTTTTTATTGATAATATTTTCAGATTTGTTCAAGCAGGAGCTGAGGTTTCTGCTCTTTTAGGTAGAATGCCTTCAAATGTAGGATATCAGCCTACTTTGGCAACTGAAATGGGATTGCTTCAAGAAAGAATTAATTCTGCTTTTGAAGCTATTTATGTTCCAGCAGATGATATTACTGATCCAGCTCCAGCAACAACTTTTGCTCATCTTGATTCAACTATTGTTTTATCAAGAGAAATAGCAGAACAGGGAATTTATCCAGCAGTTGATCCTTTACTTTCTTCTTCTACTGCTTTAGATCCAAGAATTGTCGGAGAAAAGCATTATCAAGTTGCTAATGAGATATTAAGAATTCTTCAAAGATACAATGAACTTAAGGATATAATTTCTATTTTGGGAATTGAAGAACTTTCAGATGAAGATAAGCTTTTAGTTTATAGAGCAAGAAAAATTCAAAAGTATCTTTCACAGCCATTTTTTGTTGCAGAAAGTTATTCTGGCATTAAAGGAGAATACGTTTCTTTAAAAGACTCCATTGATGAATTTGAAAAGTTAATAAAAGGAGAATATGACGATTTAGAGGAATCAGATTTTTATATGAAGGGTTTATTAAAAAGATAAAAATTTAAATTATTCAATAAATGACTTTTAAATTAAAATTAATTGATATAGATGGAACTTATTTCCAAAAGGATATTAAATCCTTAATATTGTCTACTCCTTTAGGTGAGATATCTATTTTACCCAATCATTGTCCTATAATTACTGTTGTAAATAGCGGGAAGATAAGATTTAGAAATGAAAATGATGATATCGAGGAACTTGATTTATTAAACGATGCTATTTTAGAATTTAAAGAAAATGAAGCGAATCTTTTAACTATGTTTAGATAATTTAAAATAATTTTTAATTTTTAAATTAATTTGGAATAAAATAAATAGTTTTTATATAAAATGAAAACGCCAAAGTATATTTTTATTTGTGGAGGAGTTATGTCTGGAGTTGGTAAAGGAATAGCCACTGCTTCTATAGCAACTATTTTAAAATGGTATGGCTATAAAGTAACTTGTATAAAAATTGATCCTTATGTTAATGTAGATGCTGGTACTATGAACCCAGTTGAACATGGAGAAGTATTTGTTTTAAAAGATGGTACAGAGTGTGATCAAGATATGGGTCATTACGAAAGATTTTTAAATCAAGAGTTAACAAAAGAAAACTATATGACAACAGGAAGTGTTTATTTATCTTTGATTGAGAAAGAAAGAAGTTTGTATTTTGATGGCAAGTGCGTAGAAGTTGTTCCTCATGTTCCTCTTGAAGTTATAGAAAAAATCCAAAAAGCTCAGAAGTTAACAGGAGCAGATATAGTTCTTACTGAAATTGGAGGAACAATAGGCGAATATCAAAATTTACTTTTTTTAGAAGCTGTTAGAATTTTAAAATTTAAAAATCCTAAAGATGTTGTTTTGATTTTGGTTAGTTATTTGCCGTATCAAGGGGAAGGGGGAGAATTAAAAACTAAACCTACGCAATATGCTATAAGAACACTAAATTCCGCAGGTCTTAATCCTGATTTTATTTTAGCTAGAGCTATATATTCTTTAGACAACAAAAGAAAAGAAAAAATTGCTTTCAATTGCGGTATCCCACAAGAGAATATCATATCAGCACCTGATGAAAAGGTTATTTATAAAATTCCTTTAAATTTTGAAAAAGAAAAAATAGGAAAAAAGATTTTAAAGAGCTTGGGTTTATCGCCCCTTATTAAGGATTCTGAAAGAATTATTAAGGACAAAAATGAGCTAATGAGAGGTGATAGTGCTAAACTGATAAAAACAGACAAAAAAGATTCTCATAAATCTGCTTTTTATTTATATGAGTACATTTTTTGGGAAAAGGAAATTGAAAAAATTGAAAAATTAAATAAGGAAATAAAAATTGGAATTGTAGGAAAATATTTTAAAACAGGAGATTTTGTTTTGTCAGATTCTTATATTTCCGTAATAGAAGCTATTAAGCATGCTAGTTGGCATTTAGGATATAAGCCTATTATAAACTGGTTGAATTCAGAAGAATATGAGAAAGATAAAAATAAACTTTCTGAATTGAAAAATTATCAAGGTATAATCATTCCTGGTGGTTTTGGTTCTAGGGGAATAGAAGGTAAAATTTTAGCTATAAAATATTGTCGAAAAAATAAGATTCCTATTTTAGGTTTATGTTATGGCCTACAGCTTATGGTTGTTGAATTTGCAAGAAATGTTTGTGGTCTAAAAAATGCGCATACTACCGAAGTTAATCCAAAAACAAAATACCCAGTGATTGATATTTTACAAGAGCAAAAGAGATTTCTAAAAGGAAAACTATATGGAGGCACAATGAGACTTGGAGACTGGAGTTGTGAAATTAAAAAAGAGACAATTGCTTGGAGAGCTTATGGAAAAAATTTAATTTTAGAGAGACATCGTCATCGCTATGAAGTTAATCCTAAATTTCACAAAATTTTACAAAAGAATGGACTAATTTTTTCAGGAATCTCAGGAAAAGGTTTATTAGTAGAAATAATAGAACTTCCAGAATCTACTCATCCTTTCTTTTTAGGTACTCAATTTCATCCAGAACTTAAATCAAGATTTTTACACCCTCATCCTTTATTTGTGGAATTTATAAAAACCTTTAAAGTATGCTAAAAATAATTGTTAAACTTTAGTTTGAGGATATGAGTTCTGCTTATATAATGAATAATATCTATCAAACCTTTTGATGTATTTGCCATGTTCTGATGATTCTTTTATGTAATTTAAAAAATATTCTTTTTCCGTTTTTTGATTAAACTGTTCAGTAAAAAATTTTTCCATAAAATTTTCGAAATTCTCTTTTGTTGGACCAGGATAATGATGGGCTCCTGCTAAATAATAAAATATTTGCTCTAAAAACCAGTTAAGATTTTCTTCATTGCTTAAAATTGACTCAATATTATCTAAAATTTTTGGAGTTTTTAATATGTCTGCAACATAATATAAAGACAGCAAAATCTCAGCTTTATAATGGTCTCTTACTCTAAATTCCTCTAAATTATTGGGCAGTTTATGATTTTCTTTAAGAAATTTGTTCATATAAGTTATAGGGTAAATATTTTCTTCATCTTCTGAATTAATAACAAGTGGTGTTAGTTGAAAAGGGCCAAAGGATACTAGATTGTCGTGTAAAGCAGGGATAAAAGAAAGAAATGTTAATCCATGTTTTCTAAGAATAAAGGTTAGTATTTTAAAATTTTCTTTTGGATCCTCTTTATCTAAATGGCAAACTTCTGTAATAATTAGATTAATTAAGAATTTATGAATTTGCAAAAAAAATAAAAAAAGAAATTTTTTTATTGATAGAATTTTATCTTCATTATATTTTTTTGTATTTAAAAATTTATCAATATCAAAATTACTTAAAGTTTCTAAAGTGCATAAATTAAGATACTCTTCAAATTCATTTAAATCTTTTACAAATCCTTTTTCTCTCTGCCACATATCTGATGATTTCTTTTGGAGCTCTTTAAATTTATTAATTCTTTCTTTGAGTTTTGCTGCAGTTTTTATTTTTCTTCTATTTTTCAAATTTTCAATACGCTTTTTAACCCTTTCAATCTTTTTATTCCATAAGAATACTAAAGCAGATACTGAATCTTCTGATAAATAAGCTTCTGATAATATGCCGCCATTTTGGGGTTTCTCTATTTGCAGGTCTTCTGTTGAATAACGATTATTATTTTTTTCTATTTCAGATAATTTTTCAAGATATTCTTTTTCTTCCGATTTTTCTGGTTTTTTTTCAGAAAAGATATCACGTAAATACTTGCCTGCTAATATCATAAAAGCAGAAGCGCCAATTAATCCTAAAAGTTCCCTCCTTGTTATTTTCAAGCTATCTTTTTTTCTTTCTGGTATTTTATTTTTATCTTTACTTAACTTTTTTCTACGGTAATAATATCCCTCTCTCATATTTTTATAATTAATTATAAATCTATTTTTTAAAAAAAATATCTAAACCCTTAATTTCCTTAAAATTTTTCTTTCTTATAAGATTTTTAAATATATATCAATTTAAACTAGAGGACAAAATATTTTTAAATTTATATTGTTATTATAAATTTATTTTTATTATTTTTTATTTGATATGTTTTAAAAATTCTTTTTTTAGTTGCTGAAAATTGCCAATTTTAATAGATCTTCTTATTTCTTTAAATAAATTTAAAATCCAGAAAACGTTATGTTCTGCTAAAAGAATTATTCCGAAAATCTCTTTTTCTTTTAAAAGATGCGAAATATAAGCCCTTGAATATTTTTTACATATTTGACACTTACATTTAGAATCAATTGGTTTTTTATCTGTTAAATATTTACTTGATTTTAAATTTATTCTTCCTTTAAAAGTAAATCCTGCTCCATGTCTTGCCCATCTTGTAGGAATAACACAATCAAACAAATCAATTCCCTGTTCAATTGAATTGAATATATCATCAATTTCTCCTATGCCCAATAAATGTCGTGGTTTGTTTTCATCTAAAAAAGGAATGGTCCAATTTAAAACTTTGATAATATCTTTTTTGTTTTTACCTAAACTACCACCTATGCCAAAACCAAAAAATGGCAAAGAATTAATAAATTTTGCTGATTCTTTTCTTAAATCTTGATATTCTCCTCCTTGCACAATACCAAACATAACTTGATTGGATAAAGATTGATGAAAATTTATGTCTAATTTGTTTGATTTGTGTCTTATCAAGGTTTTATTAAATTCATTTAAACATCTTATTGCCCAATTATGCGTTCTTTTCATTGCTAATTTAGTATATTCATAACCTGATAAAGGAGAAGTACATTCATCAAAAGCAAAAATTATATCCGCTTTTAATATTTTTTGAATTTTAATCGAAAGCTCTGGAGATAAAAATAATTTTTCTCCACTATAAGGAGAAGCAAATTCTACTCCATCTTCATAAATTTTTACAAGAGATTTTTGATTTTTATTTAATCTGCTTTTATGAGAGTTAAAATCAGCGTTATTCTGCTTTTCTAAGGGAAATATGTCTGCTATTTTTCCTACTCCGTGTTCAATTCCAAAACCTAGGCTGAAGACTTGAAAACCGCCACTATCTGTCATTAAAGGGTAATTGATGTTTAAAAATTTATGAAGTCCTCCAAATTTATCTACAATTTTGTATCTATCATTATGAAAAAAATGAAAGGTGTTTATCATAAAAATTTCTGCTCCGAGATTTCTTGCAATTTCAAAACTTAATCCTCTTATAGAACCTTTAGTTCCAACAATAGCAATATTGGGTGTGTTAATTTTACCGTGGGGTGTTTTAAGTAATCCTAATCTTGCCTTACTATTTTTGTCCTTTTTAATAATTTTGAAACTAAACATCTTAATTGTTTAATTATAAATTATCTGTCTTCCTCTAATTTGAAATTCAAATTAATCAGGTTAATAAAAAATTGTTTTTACTTTTGGATTTGGAATCTTTAACTTTATTTTATGAGAAAGCTCCCATAAAATGTTATCTACTTTATAGTTTGGTATTTTTAGTTTCTGGCTGATTTCTTCTCCTATTAAAATCGAAGCGCATCTTAGTTCATTTTCAAAAGATGAGAATTTTCTTATTATTTTACCTTGTTTTAAAATTTTCAAATATTTTAATGGAATTTTTATAAGATCGAGATTAATAAATATTTGAGGTATTTTATAATCTGCAAAAATTGTTAAAATCTCTAACTCATTTTTATAATTTTCCGTTAAATTTTTAGCAAGTAAATATTCTAGATATAAAAGTTGATTTGGTTTTAAAAAATAAATATCTTTATAATAATCTTTAAATTTTTCTAACTCAAATAAATTAAAACAAAAATTAAAAGCATCTTTGTTTTCTTGAAAATAATTATAGAAATTATAGTCATAATTTCTAAGCCATTTTAAACAATCTTTAAAGATTTTATATCTTAGTTTGGCTAATGTTATGTTTTCTTGGGGAGAAATAATTTTTTTGAAAACAGAAAAATCTGCTTTGTAATCTAAATATTTCTTTTCTTTAAATTGTAATACTTCAAACAGCTTTATTAATCTTTCCATTAATCCAAAAAACCCCTGTTCGTTTTTATATCTCCAATTTTGAGGATATTGCCATAATCTAAAATCAAGGGCTCTTAATAAAAATACAAAGTTATCAAGATGGTTATTTTTTAATTTTTTTAATTTATTTAAAAATTTGTAATCAGATTCCAATTTTTTTGTATTTTTGTTGATAAGTTTTAAAAATTCATTGTTTAAGCTTTCTATTTTTATAATTTTAAAATTGTAATTTGAGATTTTACTTAAAATTAGATTTTTTATAATCATTGAATTTTTATTGATTAATATATTTTAAAAAATAAAGTAAAAAATCAATAAGATTTTAAAAAATATTATAATATATTTTAATAGAGATTTTTTATAGTTAATTTTTTAGTTTTTAAAAATAAATAATGAAAAACAAAAGTTTAAAAATTATAGCTGGACCGTGTTCTGTTGATTTAAAAAATCTTTCAGAGATATATAAAATAGCAGAAATAAAAGTATATAAAAAACCTTGCATATGGGGAACAAGGGTTGTTGGTCTTAAATCAAGAACTTCTTTTTATAAAGATGGTGAAGGAATGGGCATTGATTTTAAAGATTATACAAAAAGCATAAAAAGAATATTAAAAACTAAAACTTTTCATCATATTAAAATTTTTAAAAGTATGAAAATCGCGCAAAAAATTTATAAGGAGACTAATTTATTAATAGCTACAGAGATTATGGATCCCTTGCTTCAGCCTATTTTATATGAAAAAATTATCCCCAAAAATAAATTGCTTTTATGGAATCCGGCGGTCAATCAACTTGGTTGGCCAATTTTTGTTATGTCTCAATTTATAAAAAGAAACAAATGGTATTTAGGTATTAAAAATCCAAAATGGTTGGGAGATTATTTAAAAAGAGCAGATTCAAAAAATTATAAAGATAGAACAACAGCAGAAAAAACCTGGGAAGGTTTAGTGCGTTATTCAGGGCTTGAAAAAGAAAAGATCATTTTGATTCACAGGGGAGTGGATATAGCTGAAAAAAGAGGTTATAGAAATTATCCAGTTCATAATTTAGCAATGAGGGTAAAACAACATACAGGTTGCTTATTGTTTTTTGATCCGTCTCATTCTTATGGTCCTAAAATGCGAGATAAAATTTTACCTGCCACAATTAAAGCAATGAAAATGAAAATTGATGATAAAAACTATTTATATGATGGTATTTTAATTGAGACAGGAATTTCAAAAACTGATACAGATCAACATATTAGCATTGAAGAACTAGAAAATTTATGTAAAGAGATTTCAAAATTTAGAGAACTTGAAGGAAGATTTTAGATAATTATATTTTTATCTATTTTCTCTGATAAAATTTTATAAAATGAATAATCTTTTTATAATCTCTCTTGGAGGTAGTTTATTGGTCCCCAATGAAATAGATATTAAGTTTTTGAGGAATTTTAAAAATATAATTCAAGAGGAAATAAAAAAAGATAAAAAATTTATTATTATTGTAGGAGGAGGTAAAACTGCAAGAAATTATCAAAACTCTAGTAAAAAATTAACAGAAATTTCAAATGAGGATCTTGACTGGTTGGGAATACATGCAACAAGGATTAACGCTCACTTACTTTTGACTATTTTTAGAAATGTGGCCTACTATAGAATAATTAAAAATCCTAAAGAAAAAATTAAATTTAAAGAAAAGATTTTAATCGCCGCAGGTTGGAAACCGGGTTTTAGTACAGATTATGATGCAGTTTTGCTTGCAAAAACATATAATTCACCAACAATTATTAATTTAACAAATGTCGATTATGTTTATGATAAAGACCCAAATAGATTTAAAGATGCAAAACCATTTAAAGAAATTTCTTGGAAATATTATTTAAAACTTATAGAACGAAAATGGATGCCAGGAATGTCAGCTCCTTTTGATCCCATTGCTTCTAGATTAGCTAAAAAATTTAACTTAAAAGTGATAATAATAAATGGAAGAAAATTAAAAAATTTTAAGAAATATTTAGAAAATAAAAAATTTGATGGGACTATAATATATTAAAAAGTGTAATAAAGAAGTAAATATTTTTGGAAAAGAATTAAGTTAAGAATTGAGAGTAAAATTTTAAATTTTAGACTCTATATGATTTAATATATTTTTTAATCTCCTTTTTGATTTCTGGGTGTTTAAAACTAAAATCAATAATAGCTTTTACAAAGCCAACTTTGCTTCCGCAATCATATCTTTTGCCCTCTATCTTTACTCCATAAATAGGTCTTTCCTTAAGAATTTCTTTTAAAGAATCTGCAAGCCTTATTTCTTTATCTTCAGGGTAATTTATTTTTTCTAAATAATTCATTATTTCTGGTATAAGAATGTATTTACCTATAATAGCTAAATTCGATGGGGCTTGATTGGGTTTTGGTTTCTCAATTATATCTTTTATTTCGTAAATATTTCTATCTATTTTGATTGCTTTAACTATTCCGTATTGACTTACTTCTTTTTTTTCTACTTCATCTAATGCTATAACACAGTCTCTATATTTCTTAAAAACTTCTATAAGTTGAAAAATTGATGGTTTTTTAGAAATTACGATATCGTCTCCAAAAAGTACAGCAAATGGTTCGTTATTAATTAAATGTTTAGCTTGCAATATAGCATCTCCATCTCCTTTTGGTAATTTTTGTCTAACATAAATAAAATTGGCTAAATGAGATATAGATCTTATTTGATTGATTTTTTCGTGTTCATTTTTTTGAAAAAGTTTATTTTCTAATTCTGGAATATAATCAAAATGATCTTCAATTGCTCTTTTGTTCCTTCCTGTTATAAAAATTATATTTTCAATTCCTGATAAAGTTGCTTCTTCTACAATATATTGAATAACAGGTTTGTCAATTATAGGCAGCATTTCTTTGGGTTGAGCTTTGGTGGCTGGTAAAAATCTTGTGCCTAAACCCGCTACAGGTATAATCGCTTTTTTAATTAAATTTTGAAAATATTTTTTCATGATTTAAAATAAGATTTATAATTTGTACATAATTAGTTAAATAAAAAATTGGTTGTCAATTAGTAAAAGATTAATCTAGCAATTTAGTTTTTGTTAATTTTCTTAAATTATAACATGTCAAGTAAAATTTTATACATAAGTTTTGCTTTACTTTCAGCTATAACAGCAAGTTTAGTTGCGATATTTGGAAAATTAGGTCTTAAGAACGTTGATCCTACTTTAGCAACAACTATAAGAGCTATAATTATGGCTGGATTTTTAGTTTTAACGAGTTTATCTTTAGGAAAATTAACAAATATTTCTCTGAGTACTTTATCTTCTCAAGATTGGAAGTGGATTGTTTTATCTGGAATTTTTGGTGCTTTGTCTTGGCTTTTTTATTTCTGGGCTTTAAAATTCGGTCCAGCAACTAATGTGGCAGTTATTGATAGATTAAGCTTGGTTTTTGTTCTTTTGTTTTCTGTTTTTATTTTAGGAGAGACATTGAATTGGAAAGCAATTTTAGGAATAACTTGTGTGATCGTTGGAGCAATTTTGATTGTTTTAAGGTAATGTTGTATAATTTATATGCACTCTAAATTCTAAATTTTTTAATTCCGGGGTAGTTCAGCGGTAGAACGCGCGGCTGTTAACCGCGATGTCGCAGGTTCGAATCCTGCCCCCGGAGCATTTCAGAATGAATTTTCTCAAAATTTTGTTATAATTTAAATAAGATGGTAAAAGTTTTAGAAAGAATAAATAAATTAGAAAAAGAATTGAAGGTTTTGAAGACAATTATTAGCCCAAAAATTGATTTTAGTGTTGACAAAAAAATATGGGAGAAAGTTAGAAAAGATCTTAAAAAATCTAGAGCAAAAATTTATAAGAAATATTATGGAAAACAATAAAAAAGTTTTTGTTGATTCAAGTGTTATCATTTCTTCTTTGATTTCTAATAAAGGAGCTTCATATTATTGTTTAGTTTCAGCTAAAAACAAAGGTTATAAATTGTTTATTTCAGAATTTATTTTAAAAGAGCTTTTAGATGTTGTTGAAAGAAAATTTCCTAATCTTTTAATGAGATTTTTTGAAATTTTAACATTAGGAGAAATCTCTATTGTGAATAACCCGAATAAAAAAGATTTAAAACAATTAAAAAATTTAGTGGAAGAAAAAGATGCTCCTATTTTAGCTTCAGCAATAAAGGAAAAAGTTAATTTTCTTTTAACTTTAGATAAAGGGTTTCTAAATCAAAAAGTGATAAACTTTGCTTCTAAACATAAATTAAAAATTTTAATGCCCAAAGACTTCATTAATTATTTGAAAAGTATTCCTAATCTTTAATTTTACTTCCCAAGGAGTTTGTTTGATGATATTTTCGATGGTTTGAATAAAGTAAGCAGTGCGGAGCATTTCAGAATGAATTTTCTCAAAATTAGCTTTTTCTCCTTGTAAAATCTTATCTTTTTCGAGTTCGCAAATTTCTTTAATAAGTCTAGAGTGTTTCTTTAAAATTGCGAACCAAGGACTATATTCAAAACTTATGACCATATTCCTTATTAAAATCTTTCTTTAAAATTTGAACTCTAAATATAGAATGGTAAAATTAAAATATAATTATGGCTAATTTTATAACCAATAGCGGAGTTGGGAATTTGAAAGATAGGATAAGTGAGTTAATATCCAAAAGCAATGAATTAAAATTTTTAGTGGGTTTCTTTTATTTTTCCGGAATAAAAGAATTGTACGAAGGGTTAAAAAACAATCCTTCTGCTAAATTAAAAATCTTAGTTGGTTTAAATGTTGATAAGATAACTTATGGACTTATAGAAATTACTGAGAGAGATTCAAGTATATCAGGTCAAGAAAAATTAGATCTTTTTTTCAAATCTTTAGCAATTTCTATCAATTCAGACGATTTTGATACAAGAGAATTTTACGAACAAGTTAAATTTTTCATAGATTTAATAAAAGAAAATAGATTAATAATTCGAAAAACTTATAAACCAAATCATGCTAAATTGTATATTTTTAAATTAAAACCCGGAGAAGTAAAAAATACTATTTTTATAACAGGCAGTAGTAATTTAACATCGGCTGGTTTAGAACAACAACAAGAATTTAATGTAGAAATAAGTGATTATGGATCAAAAGAGGCGGAAGAATATTTTGATAATCTTTGGGAAGAGGCAATCCAGATAACAGAAAATAATATAATAAAAGAGCGACTAATAAGTACTATTGAAAATAAAACTTTAATAAAGAAAATTACTCCATTTGAAGCATATTCTCTTGTTTTAAAAAATTATCTTGACACTTTCTCTCTTAAAGATGTTGGTGACGAAAGCATTAAATCAGTTATGGAAAAAAATGGCTTTGCTCCTTATCTTTATCAAATACATGCTGTTAAACAAGCGCTTAGTATAATAGAAAACAATAATGGAGTTATAATAGCTGATGTTGTTGGTTTAGGTAAAACAATAATTTCCTGTTTAGTAGCTAGGCAATTAAGAAAAAGAGGCATTGTTTTGTGTCCACCAGGCCTTATAGGAGACGAAAAAAAGGAAAAATCAGGGTGGAGATGGTATCTTGAAGCTTTTGGATTATACGATTGGCGAGCAGAATCAATAGGAAAATTAGGCAATAAAGATTTTATAAAATCTTTAAAAGGATTAAGAGATATTGAAGTAATAATAGTTGATGAAGCGCATAGATTTAGAAATGAAGATACCAAATCATACGAACAATTAAAAAATATTTGTCGTGATAAAATAGTAATTTTGCTTACTGCAACTCCATTTAATAATCGCCCCGGTGATATTTTGTCATTATTAAAACTATTTATATCTCCTAAAAAATCGACAATTACATTAGAAAATAATTTATTAGATAAGTTTAGGATATTTAAAACTACCTTTGATAAACTTGGTTATATTAAAAAATATCACAACTTAGGCGATGAAAACAAATCTTCAAAGGCAAAAGCATATTACAAATCTTTATTCGGAGAGGACGAAATAGATCTAAGAAAAGTTACTCAAAGAGCAAAATATTTATCAAAACAAATAAGAGACGTTATTGAACCTGTAACAATTAGAAGAAATAGACTTGATTTACAAAAGAATCCATTTTATAAAGATGAGGTTAAAAATTTAACTGAAGTTGCAGATCCTCAGGAATGGTTTTTTGAATTATCCAAAGAGCAGTCTAAATTTTATGACGAAGTAATAAGTTATTTTAATTATCCAGAAGAGGGCGGAAAATTTAAAGGTGCAATTTACAGGCCTTTTGAATATAAAGCAGGAGTTAAATATGAAGATACAGAAATTGATTTATCAGAAGAAGATAATAGAAGATTTCAACAACAATTTAATTTGTATGACTTTATGAGAAGATTGCTTGTTAAAAGATTTGAAAGTTCTTTTGGAGCATTTAAGCAAAGTATAGAAAACTTCCGAAACATAACAGATCATTGCCTCCAATTTATAAATAAAACCAATAAATTTATTTTAGACAGAGACTTCCTGGAAAAAATTTGTGAATTAGAACCTGAACAAATAGAAGAAAAACTTAAAGAATACGCTCAAAAATTGAACGAAGGAATTTATCCAAAGAACTCGGATATATACGAAATAGAAAAACTGAAAGAAAAAGATCTTTTTCTTGAGGATATAAAATCTGATCTTAATTTATTTGAAGAAATTTTAAAAAGGTTAGATGCTTTAGGACTAGTAAATAACGATCCTAAATTGGAGTGTTTAATAAACAAATTAGGAGAATGGAGGAAAATAGATCCTCGCAGAAAAATTGTTATATTTTCAGAATATCTTGATACAGTTAAATATCTTAAAAACCCATTACAAAAATACTTTAATGATAGTGTTTTAGTTATTGCTGGTGATCTAACAAAAACTAAAATAGAAGAAATAAATAAAAATTTTGACGCTTCTTATCCAGAAGAAAAGAAAGAAAACAAATACGATATTATTTTATCTACTGATAGAATCTCTGAAGGATTTAATTTAAATCGAGCTGGTCTTGTAATAAATTATGATATACCTTGGAATCCGGTAAGAGTTATTCAAAGAGTGGGTAGAATCAATAGGATTGGTAAAAAAGTTTTTGATAAAGTTTATATAGCAAACTTTTTTCCAACTGAAAAAGGATCCGAACTTGTAAAATCAAGAGAAATAGCGGCGCAAAAAATGTTTTTAATTCATAATGTGCTTGGAGAAGATGCTAAAATATTTGATATTGATGAAGAACCAATTCCTTCCGAACTGTATCAAAGAATACAACAAAACCCAGATAAAATAGAAAGTGAGAGTTTTTATACTACAATTTTGAATGAATTTGAAAGAATTAAAAAAGAATACCCCGAAATTGTTGAGAATATAAAAAATTGTCCACCAAGAGTAAAAGTTGCAAAAAAATCCGATAAAGATGAACTTCTTGTGTTTATTAAAAAAAGAAGACTGTATATCCAAAAAATTGATTACAACGACCAAAATAAACCACAGCCAGTTATACTTGAAGAAATAATAGATAGAATTCGTTGCCCCAAAAATGAAAAATTGATAGATTTAAGTGACAATTTTTGGGAAAAATACGAAATTGTTAAAGAATTAAGAGAAGAAAGGTTGCCTATTCCTGAAGCAAGTTTAGAGCAAAAAGCATTAAACAATATTAAAACTTTACTTAACTTAAACAATGAAAAATTATCTCCACTAAAAGAATTCTTACGCACTTTGCGAGAAGATATTACAGATTATGGTACTCTATCTGATTATACTTTGCGCAGAATTATAAAATTAAAAGCTTCGGACGATGAAATGGAAAATACAATAAAAGAATTAGAAAAATTAAAAGATGAGTTAGGGGGAGAAAATTACTTATTAAAAGAAAAAGAAAAATTAAAAGAAATTAGTAAAGAAATTATTATTGCGATAGAAAATAGGAATTTATGAGCAGAGAAATTTTAAGACAAATAATTGAAGATTTTTCTCCAGAAAAATTTATTAATTTTTTTCGAATTAAAAATCATAATTTTAGACCTTTAGAAATTAATTTAGGAATTGAAAATGAAGATTTTAGTTTATCAAAAAAGATCGGAGAAATTCAATTTCAAGATAATAACATTATTTTTTGTACATTTAAAGTTTTAAAAGAATTAACTGAAAGATCCGGCAAGAAAAAACAATACGAAATTGGGAAAAAAATTTTAAAAAATGAAAATGCAGATGCTGGAATATTTATTTTTTATGACAATGATAATAAATTCAGATTTTCTTTAATTTATACAGAATACTTTGGTACTAAAAGAAAGTTTAGTCATTTCAAGAGATTCACCTATTTTGTGTCTAAAGATCAGACAAATAATACATTCTTACGTCAGGTAGGAGATGGAGATTTTTCATCTTTAGAAAAAATAAAAGAAGCATTTTCTGTTGAGCCAATTACAAAAGAATTTTATAAAGAAATCCAAACATGGTTCTTTACCGCTTTAGATAAAATACATTTTCCAGATAATAAAAAAGAAACCAAGCCTCTACATCTTATAAGATTATTAAGTAGATTAATTTTTATTTGGTTTATTAAGCAAAAAGGATTAATTCCAGATCAAATTTTTAACCAAAAAGAAATTAAAGGAGTAATTAAAGATTTTAATGTTTCCCAAGATTCTTGTAATTATTACAACGCAATTTTGCAAAATTTATTCTTTGCTACATTAAATCAACCAATTAAAGATAGAGGTTGGGCTTTTAACAAGGGGTTTCCGGAAAATAGGAATACTTATGGGATTAAACAATTATATAGATACGAAGACAAATTTTTAATTTCTCCTGAAGAAGTACAAGAAATATTCTCTGAGATTCCTTTTATCAATGGTGGTCTTTTTGATTGTTTAGACAAAGAAGATGAAAACGGAAAAGTAATTTATGTTGATGGTTTTTCACGAGAAGAAAAGAGACAAGCAAAAATTCCTGATTATTTATTCTTTAGCGAAGAAATTAAAACTGATTTAAGCAAATACCAAATTAAATCAAATCAAAAAGCAAGAGGACTTATTAATATATTAAAAAGCTATAATTTTACGATAGATGAAGCAACTCCAATTGACCAAGAAGTTGCTTTGGACCCAGAACTTTTAGGAAAAATTTTTGAAAATCTTTTGGCAGTCTATAATCCGGAAACCGCAACCACAGCAAGAAAAGCAACAGGTAGTTATTATACTCCAAGAGAAATTGTTGAATATATGGTTCATCAAAGCCTTCTTGAATATTTTAAAACTAAGCTTCCCGAAATACCAGAAGAAACCCTTGATTTACTTTTATCTTATTCAGATGAAGAAATTGAACCTGAAGAAAAACAAAAAGAAAAAATCGTAGAAATAATAAGCGAAATTAAAATAATCGATCCTGCTTGTGGCTCTGGTGCTTTTCCAATGGGTATTTTAAATAAGTTGGTTTATGTTTTAGGGAAAATAGACCCCAAAAATGAATATTGGAAAAAAATTCAAATAAGAAAATTAAAAGAAGAACTTAAAAAATTATCAGAAAAAGATGAAAAAGAAATAGAAGAACATTTTAAAGAATTAGAAGAAACATTTAATGAAAATCTTTTTTACCCTGATTATGCCAGAAAACTTTATTTAATAGAAAATTGTATTTTCGGAGTTGATATTCAGCAAATTGCTACACAATTAAGCAAATTAAGATTTTTTATTTCTTTAATCATTGATCAAAAAGTTGATAAAAATAAAGAAAATTTTGGAATTATTCCTTTGCCAAATCTTGATTTGAAATTTATCACTGCTAATTCTCTAATTGGTTTAGGTATTAAAAAAGATATCCAACTTACATTATTTAAAGATGAAAAAATCCAAAAACTTTTTAATGATATTAAAGAACAATATCATCGTTATTTTAGGGCAAAATTAAGAGGAGATAAGAAAAAGATAAGAGAAAATATAGAAAAATTAGAAAAGAAATTATCTGAAAGCTTGAAATCTACTATTAAAATAGAGAAAAAAAGAGAATTAGGACAATTGATTTCGCAAGCAAAAAAAATTCAAGAAGAGATTGAAAAAATTAAATTAGAGCCAGAGCAATTTCAGGTTATTGAGCAAAAAAGATTATTCGGCAAAACTATGCGACTAAGTATTGATTTAAAGCAAGGAAAAATTCAGAGTAAATTAAAAGAATTAAAAGAAGTTAATAAGAAAATAGAAGAAATTAAAAAAGTTATTTCTGGAGATGCTTTAAAACAAACAGCTCAAAAAATTCTTGCTTTTAAACCTTTTGATCCAAATTATTCTAATCCTTGGTTTGAGCCAGAATGGATGTTTGGATTAAGTGATGGTTTTGATATTGTGATTGCTAACCCACCTTATATTCAACTTCAAAAAGCTTTTGATAAAGAGAAAAAATATGCTGATTTATACAAAGAAGAAGGATATGAAACATTTGATAGAACTGGAGATATTTATTGTCTTTTTTATGAAAAGGGGATACAACTTTTAAAATTAAATGGAATTTTAACTTATATTTCTTCTAATAAATGGATGAGGGCTGGCTATGGTAAAAAATTAAGAGAATTTTTTATTAAATATAATCCAATTAAGCTTATTGATTTGGGTCCTGGAGTTTTTGAAAGCGCGACAGTGGATACTTGTATTTTAATAATTCAAAAATCGCAAAATCAAAATAAATTAAAAGCTTTAAAGCTTGAAAAACAAGATAAAAACAATATTGATGAAGTATTTAAAGAAAAAAGCATTTTGCTTTCTAATCTTACATCAGAAGCTTGGTTTATTGGCACCGAAGCAGAAAGAAAATTAAAAGAAAAAATTGAAAAAATTGGCAAGCCTTTAAAAGATTGGGATGTAAAAATTTACTACGGTATCAAAACCGGTTTAAATGAAGCTTTTATCATAACCACAGAAAAAAGAAACCAAATTTTAGCCAATTGTAAAGACGAAGAAGAACGAAAAAGAACCGAAGCAATCATCAATCCAATTTTAAGAGGGAGAGATATTAAAAGATATTATTATGAGTGGGCAGGTTTGTGGGTTATAGTCATTCCAGCTGGTTGGACAGATGAAAATAGAGGAGAAGAAAAACCAGAAATATTTATTGAAAAAACCTTTCCATCTTTAATGAAATATTTAAAAAAATTTGAGAAAGAAGCTAAAAAAAGAGATGATCAAGGTGATTACTGGTGGGAATTACGCCATTGTGCTTATTATCCGGAGTTTGAGAAGGAGAAGATAGTATATTCAGAAATAGTGCAAGAACCACAGTTTTATTTTGATGAAAATAAATTTTATATTGAAGCAACTGCATTTTTAATGACAGGAGAAAATATTAAATACATCTGCGGATTATTAAACTCAAAACCGGTTACATATTTTTTTAGAAAATTCTACGCAGGTGGCGGTTTAGGAGACGAGGGTTATAGATATAAAAAAGAATTTTTAGAAAAACTCCCAATTCCTTACATTTCTGAAAATAATAGACAACTGACAAAACAAATAGAATCATTAGTTGATAAAATTCTATCTCTTAAAAATCAAAACTCAAAAGCCGACACAACCGAATACGAAAAACAAATAGACCAATTAGTTTATAAACTTTATAACTTAACCGAAGACGAGATTAAAATTATAGAGAATTATGGAACAGGATAAAAATTTACCAGAGTTTTATGGAATTACACGTCTACCGCCCGTTATTTTATCTCCGGAGGAAGAATATTTGTGTCGGAAATTGGATAAATTTTATGAATATTATAATTTGAATAAAAAACCATCTGAATTCTATAAAGGCTCGATTTTTGCTGCTAGAGAGGAAAATAGATCTAATCCTGATTGGTTATCTCAAGCAACTCATTCCTTAAGAGAAATTCTTTATCCATTTTTTAGTCCGCAAATCAAGCAAGTTAAAGATAAAAAGAAAAAAGCTTTTGAAAAATTTGGTTCTGTGGGGTCAAAACTAATAAAAGATGAAGAAATAGGAAAACTTTATAATAAATTACAAGATGTTGCTCATCATAGACTCATAGAAGATTTTGAAAATTTACGCCAAGAATTCATAAAGGTTATAAAGAAAGCATTAGCATATCAAACAGATATACATAAATTTATTGATGAAATTTTAGAGAAAGAGCCGATAGAATTTCAACAGGAACAACTGAAAAATGAAATTGAAGCTCTGATCAATATAAATAGTGATGCCCATTATTATTTCTTTTATAAAGCAGACGAACGATGGATTGATTGGCTTTGGGGAAATGGATTTTTAGATGCAATTAAGCAAAAAGCAGAAGATCCAACTCGTTATAGTTATAAAACTCCAGAATTAAATTATTTAGTAAAAGTAGCTGAAAAAGTACCGGAAAAAGTTGTAGATATTATACTTCAGGTTTCGATTTCAAAAGAAACATTTAATCCAGAAGTAATAGATAGATTTGTTTATATTTGTAGTAAATTACCAGTTAAACAATTAGTTAGAATTGTTCAGAAAATAAAAGATGAAAACTGGATTCCTTTAATGGGTGTTTTTAATCAATGGGGTTTTGAATACGAGGAAATACTTAAAAAACTATTTGAGGCAAAAAATTTTGATAATTTATTAATTCTTGTTGAAGCGATATTATCTGTTAAAAGCAGGGAAGAAATAAAAAGTCAAAACAGATTTCCAGAAAGTCCATTTTATTTTGAAAATTTATCTTATACAAGAGTTTTTTGGTATTTGGTTAATATTGATGATGAATATTTGGAAAAAGTTCTAGATTTATCAATAAAAATTTTAAAAGAGGTTATAAATAATGCATCTGAAAAAAGTGAAGAAAGTATATTTAAGTTAAAAGATAATCTTTATTTCTATGAAGATTTTTCTGATTTAAAAGTTGGAGAAGATAAAGATTTATGGGGCAAAGATAATATCAAAGAACTTATTGCTGCTATTTTAGAAATTTCAAGAAGATTAATTAAAGAAAAATATAAAGATAATAAAGAAGATTTAAGAAAAATTTTTAAAGACATTTTAGATTTTGAAAATGTGGAAATATTACCGGATACATATTCAGCATGGAAATTGAGGTTAGCCATTTTACAATTAGATTGCTCAATCTTCAAAGACGAAATTAAAAAAACGTTATTTAGAATTTTTAATGTTGGCGATAGGTATTATGATATTTTGACAGTTGAATATGAAAAATTACTTCAGAATTGTTTTGGAGTTTTAGAAGAAAAAGACAAAAGAGATTATGTAAAGCAAGTTATAGAATTTTTTGTAGGACAAAAAGAGAAAAATCCAGATAAAGAATGGATTATAAAAGATGGTTCAAAAATACTTTCGTTGATTTTTAATCATCTTACAGAAAAAGAGAAATTAAAATCAAAAGACAATGGATTTGAATTAAATCCAGATATTGAGATAAAGCCGGAAGTAGAAGTAAAATTCGGTACTGTTAGAAGTGGATCGCCAATATCTTATGAGGAATTTTCAAAAATGGAAATTAAAGAAATTTTAGAAAAATTGACTGCTGAATGGACTCCTGAAAATCTTTACCAAACATACAAGGATAAATATGATATTTTTGACTTAATAAATGCTGGTGGTATCGGTGACCATATTAAAAGAAATGTCCCAGAAAGATTAGAAAAATATTTAGAATATTCAACTGAGTTTTTTAATAGAGAAAAATTGCATCCTCATTATACTTATTCTTTTCTGGCTGGTGTTCAAGAAGCAATAAAAAATAATAGAGCGAAAGCAAAAGATATTGATGGGAAAAATTTAATTGACCTTTTATTAAAAATTAAAGAATCAGGAGAGAAAAAGCGTTTCTATAACGAACCTCAAGAGCAGAAGTTTGGTTATACATTGTTAGCTAATTGGAATTCGGTTCATTTTGCAATGACTGATGTTATTAGAGAATTATTAAAAAGCGAAGATGGTATAGTTGTAATTGATTTTAGCAAATACAGAGGAGAGTTGTTGAAAATAATTAAATACTTATTGAATTATCCGGATCCAATTCCAGAAGATGAAGATATTAAAACAGCAAAAATGACAGTTGAAAGAGGGAAAGAAAAAAAGATTTCTGATCCTTTTACAATAGCAATTAATTCAGTTAGAGGTAGAGCTTTTGAAGATTTTGTTTTGTTTATTTATCAGGATGGTGAGAAGCTAAAAGAGGATGTAAAAGGAATATTTAAAGAAGTTTTAGAGAAAGAAAATACTCGGGCTTTAATGTTTATGTTTGGTTATTATTTGCCATCATTTTATTTTAGAGATAAAGAATGGGTAAGAAGTTTATTTTCTAAAATATTTCCAAAAGAAAATAATCGGCTTTATACCGCAAGTTGGCAAGGATATTTGTCTCAAAATTTATACAAAGAACTATTTTTTGATCTAAAAATTCAGGAATTATATGAATACGGAATTATATTAAAAGAAGAAGATTATAATCAAGAAAATTTTAGAGATTTAGACGAAGGAATTGCTGCTCATTTAGCGCTTGCTTTTGTACATTTTAAAGAATTTGATTTTGAAAATAAATTATTTAAAAAATTCTGGGAAGAAGGAAGCTCAAAAGAACATTTTCATTTTGTAGATTTTATCGGACGTTATATTATAACAAGAGAAGATAATCTTATTGAGAAAATAGAAAAAGATGGTTTAAATATTAAGAAAAGAATTAAGGATTTTTGGAATTGGATGCTTGAGAAATATACAAAAGACAAAAAACCATTTGAAGCATTCGGATTTTGGATTGATTTAGATAAAGGAATTTTCAAAGGTGAAGAATTAGCTGATTTGGTTAAAAGAACTTTAGAAAAAACAGAAGGCGTTTTAGATTGGGATTATGCATTAATGAAAAATATTGTTAGATTAGCCAAAGAATCTCCTGAAAAAACATTAGAAATTTTAAGTTTATTTTTAAATAGTATTTTAGAGAATAAACGCGAAAACAGAATGTTAATTCATATAGATCAAGAATGGTATGAAGCATTTAATATTCTTTATAAAAATAAAAATCAAAAAATAAAAGACGGAGTAATTTCTCTTATTAACGAACTTTTAGAAAAAGGTGGCAGATTATTTTGGAAATTAGAAGATATTATTAGAGAATAAAACATCTGGGTCTTTTCCTAATCTTAAATCCCTTGCAATAGCCACATATGCTTCACGGAATAAAGTCTTATAATTCCTTGATTCTTTCGGTCTTCTAGCAGGTTTCCTGATTCTCCTTTCTTCCACCTTGGTTTTATATTTGGATTAGGCATAATAGTTGTAAAATAGTTGTTTTTTTTAATTATATAACACTCAAAACCTCCCAAGTATTTCTAATTTTCAATTTTACTTCCCAAGGAGTTTGTTTTATAATGTTTTCAATGGTTCGAATAAAGTAAGCAGTGCGGAGCATTTCAGAATGAATTTTCTCAAAATTAGCAGTTTATTTTTGGTTATGTTATAATTTCTTAAAAGAGGTCAAATCAAACAAATTTTACTAATGGCTAAAAGATCTTTAAAGAAAAAAATCTATCAATTTACAGCTGTTTTTGAGAAAAATGAGGATGGTGGCTATACAGTAACTGTGCCTTCTTTGCCTGGTTGTATTTCTGAAGGAGATACTTTTGATGAAGCTTTAAAGAATATTAAAGAAGCTATAGTTCTATATTTTGAAGTTATGAAAAAAGATAAAGAGAAAATCAAAGACGATGAGGAAATAATCCTCGCTCCTGTTAAAGTAAGAATTTAAATGTCTCCGAAACTGCCATCCTTAAAGTCTAAGGAAGTGATTAAAGTTTTAGAAAAATTAGGTTTTGTTTTTGTGAGACAAAAAGGAAGTCATAGAATTTATGTTAAGGGTAGCATCGGTATTACAATTCCTTATCATACTAAAGATTTAAAGAAAGGCACACTAAAAGCCATTATTAAACAAGTAGGCTTATCAGTAGAAGAATTTTTAAAATTACTGAGAAATTAAAAAATAAAGTGTTATACTTTGTTTAAAACATCACAAGTATTCCTAATTTTTAATTTCACTTCTTAAAAAGCTTGTTTTATAATGCTTTCAATGGTACAAACAAAGTAAGCAGTGTGGAGTGTTTCTTTAAAATTTTAAACCAAGGACTATATTCAAAAGTTATAGTCTTGTCTCTTATTTTAAATGATAAACCCTGTAGTTTTAGTGGTGGAGGTTATTCTGTATTTGACCTAGATTAAGAGGTGGTGACAGTTAGTAAAATCTTATCTAAAAAGTTTAAAAGAGAAATTAATTGAAGCACTAACTTAAATGTAATATAATTTTAAGATGAAAGAGAAAATTTTAGAGGTTAAAAATTTAAGTGTTAAATTTGGGGAAGAAGAAGTGATTAAAAATTTGTCTTTTGAAGTTGAAAAAGGAGAATTTTTAATTGTTTTAGGACCCAATGGTTCGGGCAAAACAACTCTTTTTAAGGCTATTTTAGGTTTAATTCCCTCAAGTGGTGAAGTTATTTGGCAGAGGGGGAAAATACCTAAGATTAGTTATTTGCCTGAAAGGTTAAGTCGAGAAAGGTTTTATGATCTACCAATTACTATTAATGATTTTTTTAAATTTAAAGAGGAGTCAGAAGAGAAAATTTCCTATGTTTTGGAAGCGGTTGGTCTTGAACCAAAAGAAATTTTAAACAAAAATCCTGTTAATTTATCTTCAGGACAATTTCAAAGAATGCTTATTGCTTGGAGTCTTATTAAAGAACCAGAGGTTTTGTTTTTTGATGAACCAGCTACGGGTGTTGACATAGGAGGAGAGGAAACAATCTATTCTCTTTTAGAAAAATTTTGGAGAGAAAAAGGAATTACTATTTTTTTAATTACGCATGAGCTAAACATTGTTTATAAATATGCTACAAATGTTTTGTGTTTAAGTAAAAAGGGTTTTTGTTGTTTTGGGAAACCTAAAGAAATTTTAACTCCAGACTCTTTAGAAAAAATTTATGGGGCAGAAATTAATTTTTATGATTATAAACATGATTGATCAATTTACTTTAAGTTTAATTTCAGGAATTTTTATTGGGGGGGTAGCGGGATATTTGGGTTCTTTAATGATTACAAAAAGAATGGGTTTGGTTGGCGAACCGTTGGGCCATTTAGCCTTACCTGGAGTTGGTTTAGCTTTAGCTTATCAGTTTAATGTTTTTTTAGGAGCTTTATTAGCTATAATTTTAGCTGAGATTTTTATTTTGTTTTTACAAATAAAGACAAAGTCTCCTTTAGAGGCTTTAACTGGATTAGTTTTTACAACTGGTGTTGCTTTGGGATTTTTAATATTACCTTTTTCTGATGAACATCAATTAGAGGAGGCTTTAGTTGGAGATATTACAAAAATTAGTTTTTTTGACACAATTTTATCAGTGGTTTTATCTGTTTTGGTCTTTTTAATAATAAGAAGAATATATTCAAAAATACTTTTATTTGAGATTTCTGAAGATTTGGCAAAGACAGAAGGAATTAATGTCGAAAAGTATAATTTTATTTATTTATCTTGTATTGCTTTTATTGTTGCTTTAACAGTAAAATTGGTTGGAGGACTTTTGCCGGTTGCTTTAATGGTTATTCCATCTTTAACAGCAAAAAATATTGCTAAAAATATTAATCAATATTCTTTGGGATCTTTAATTTTTGGTATGCTTTCAGCAATCTCAGGAATTTTAATTTATAACTTTACAAAATTGCCGGCTGGTCTTATGATTGTAATATCCGGCTTCTTGTTTTTTCTAATATCATTATTTTTTGTAAATAGAAAATAGTAGAAATGTAAATAGAAAATAGTAGAAAAATTATATTTAATTAATTTTATCAACTTGATTGACAACAATCCTAACGAGGCTGTTGACTTTTTTATTAAAGATGTGCTAAATATATAAGAAGTAATTTTTGAGAGAATAAACAATTACAAAAAAGAAATTTTATCTAAATTCTCAAATTTAAATCAGTCTCTTTGTTAATATAATATAATTATCTATTATTTATTTTTTAGGATATAATAAGTTAGGATTGAATTTTGATTAAGGATTGTTAGATTGTTTTAATTTATTTAAAAATTGTTTAAAAATGATTTCTTTATATTATAGATCTGTACAAGATTTGAATTTAGCTAAAATTGAAAAACTAAGAAAAGGGTGTTTAATAATTTGTTTTGAACCCGAAGAGGATGACTTGAAATTTTTAACAGAAAATTTAAAATTGAATGATATTTTAATAAATGACGGAATGGATCCTTATGAAATACCCAGAATTGAGAAAGAAGACGGATTAATTTATATATTCTTAAGAGTCCCTGTCTTTAGGTTAAGAGATGTTTTTACTACAACTTTGCTTGTTGTTATTTCTGAAAATTTTTTTCTTATATTTTCAAAATCGAAAATTGATTTTTTGGAAAAATTTATTTTGGAGAATAAAACGCCTATTGTTACAACTCAAAAAACACGACTTTTTATTCAAATTCTTTATGAAATATACGAACAGTTCAATCGTTTAATTTTAAAAATTAATAAAGAAGTAAGAAAAATAGCTTTTGAGACAGCTAAAGTTGAAGACGAAGAAATAAAAAGATTTATTCGTTTTGAAGTTATTCTTAATGACTTCTTAGACGCTTTTTTAGCAACCAAAGTAGTATTTAATAGTATATTAAAGCAAGAATATTTAAAGCTTTTTAGTCCTGATAGAGAATTAATTGAAAATTTATTTTTAAAAGCTCAACAGCTTGAAGAACTAGCAAGCGCTAATATAAGAAATATTGCAAACATTAGAGAAGGTTATGAAAGTATATTTACAAATACTGTAAATAAGGTTTTAAAGATTTTAATATTTTTTACGATACTTCTTTCTGTACCACAATGATTACAAGCTTTTTTGGGATGAACTTAAAACTTCCTTTAGAGAATAATCCGTTCGCCTACTTTCTTGTTATTTTAGTTTCTATTTTTTCTATGATTATTTTGTTTATTATTTTTAAAATTAAAAAATGGCTTTAACTTTTATAAAAAAATAAATAAAAATATATAAAAATTGCAAACAATATTCTATAATAACCAAAAATTTTTAAATTGTTTTTTTGGAGATATTTTATAAACC
This sequence comes from Minisyncoccota bacterium, assembly GCA_028276075.1. Classification (GTDB taxonomy): domain Bacteria; phylum Patescibacteriota; class Minisyncoccia; order UBA6257; family HR35; genus RSWP22. Next base: position 2,903 of record JAPYXA010000001.1, on the reverse strand, counting down.
AATTTATAACTAAAATAGCTGACAAAAAAGCACTTAAAAACCCAGTTATTAAAAAAAATAAATTTTGACTTGATAAAAAAGCCTGGTTTATCCCAGATTTATAAAAATCAAATAAACCTGCAGATATTATTGTTGGCACAGAAATAAAAAATGAATAAGTAACCGAGTCTTCTCTTTTGTACCCGAGGATCATCATCCCTAAAATAACTGATCCTGCTCTTGAGATGCCGGGCATTATTGATAATCCTTGAAATAATCCTATAAGTAGAGCTTCTTTGATAGATAAATCTTGTAAGGTTTTATTAAGATAAATTTTCCCTCTGTTTATTAATTCTTCTAAAATGATAAATACAACTCCCAAAAACCAAAGATTGAAAATAATTAACTTTAGATTTTCAAATAAATCCTTTTTTATGGTTTTATAAAACAACACACCTATAAGCGATGTGACTATAAAAGAAGTGAAAATGAAAAAAATTATTTTTTTACGGGAAAAAATTTTCTTAAAGTATAAAATTATAATAGCCAAAATTGCTCCAGACTGAATGAAAATCTCAAAGAATTTAAGAAAGTCATTTGATTCTATTTTTAGAATTTTTGATATTAAAATTAAATGAGCCGTTGAAGATATTGGTAAAAATTCAGTTAAACCTTCTATTACCCCCAATAAAAAAGATTGGAAAAAATTCATTATTTTTTTTGCTAATTTTAAATTCTATAGGTAATTTTAAATAAATAAATTTTATTTTAAATTTAAAATACTGTTTATTATTTTATTGAATTTAAATTTTTATTATTCTATGGATTATAGGGTTATAGATTTAAAATGTCATTATTAGGATCTTCTCCGGTGGGTAATGCTTTACACTTTTTTCTTTCATTTATAAAATTTTGCCAAATTTCAACTCTTTTTTTTCTATATTCTTCTTTTGCTTGATTTACTGTTGTTTTAAATTTTAGCCATGAGTCTTTAATAGCTTTTTGTCTATCTTGAAGATTTTGAATTGTCCAAGCGTTTAAAAGAGAATTTTTTCTTTCTTCATAGGCCTGATTTACTTTATTAAATTGAGTTTCTCTTGCTGATTTTAATGCTTCCTCTCTATTTAAAATCGCATTTTTCATACATTCTAAATTAACTATTGGATAATTAGTTGTAGCAAAATTTAATGTGGCTGTTGCAGAGTTTGTTGTTGTTGCTGTTTGTAATAATCTTTGTTGAAGTCTTTGTCTGGGTACAGGATTAAAAGAAGGAGCAGCACTGCTTCTGTTAGGATTTTTAAACATTTGAGCTTGGGCAAAAACAAAAATAAAAAGAAGATTAATAAATAAGACCTTTAATAAAGATATTTTTTTCATTTTTAAAAATTTTTTTTAATTTCGGCCTTTTATTTACTTTCTTATTTATTCTTATTTAATTTAATATTTAATAATTTAGTAATATTATAACTTAAAACAGTAAAAAATAAAAATTAAAAATTAGAGTTATTTATTTAAAATTGTTATTTTAATTTTTCTTGTATTTGGACCATTAAATTCTATTAAAATTATTCTTTGCCAGCTTCCTAATATGAGATTTTTATTTTCAAAAGGTATGTTCAAAGATGTTCCTATAAGTAGAGAAAGAAAATGATCTGGTAAGTGAGAAGGGTTATGAGGGTGCCTAAAATTCAATTTAGGTACAATCTTTTCTAAAATATCTAAATAATCAAAATCTGTGCCAGGATCTAGGTCAGCAGTTGTTAATGCACAGGTCGTGTGAAGCAGAAAAAGATTAATAATTCCTGAAGTAGTTCTTTGATTTTTTTTGATTATATCTTCTATTTTATTAGTTATATCTATTATTTGCCTTTTTGAATTAGTTTGAACTTGAATTTCCATATTTATTTATTTTAATTTTATTATTGACTTTTATATATTTTTATGATAAAGTTATATAAAGCACATTAAGGTATATTTTTTTAATTTAAATTATAACATCTTAAATTTAAATACTTTAATTTTTTATGGTCGCATAATTAAGAATGTGTTTAATAAATTTTTTTTAAAAAAATGAAATCGAGATTCATTAAAAGAACTTTATTTTTCGCTTTCTTATTCACTTTTTATTCTTTGACAAACGCTGCGCCTCCACATTCTCCTTATAATCCTGGAGAAACATTAGATCCAGTTTGTAAACCCGGAGAAACTAATTGTTTTGTTTCTTATTTGTGGCAGACAACTTCAACTGGAATATATCTCAAAGATTCCTTGGTCTCTATAGGAAATGATAACCCTAATTCTAAATTAACAGTTTCTATAGGCAATGTTAAATTTGCTCAAATAGGAGTGTTTGAAGCAGGAACATATAGAAACTATTTTGAAGATTCAGAAAGGGCGGGAAGAGTAAGAATAGGAGGGGTCTTTAATGTTCCAGGAATATTTTCTCAGGAAATAGACAAGGATCTTTTTATAGGTGTCAATCCTTTAAGAAAAATATTCTTTGGTTCATCTCCAACATCTTCTGCTGATGTTTGGATTGAAGGTTCTACAGGAAATGCTTACTTTAAAGGGTCTGTAAGATTAGGAGATATTGTCAATGTTTATCCTAATCGTTCTGATGCTTCTAAAAGATATGTGGGATTTTTTGGTAGTGAAGGATTGAGAATAAGACATCTTAATTATTTTCCAGATGGGCCTTACAATGATGCTTTAATTATTGAAAAGGTTGATGATGATCCAACTGTTGAAGGTGGCATGATATTCGGTTTTTCAACTTCAAAAAAACTTGATACTTCTGAAGGCCAGGACGGTTGGGCAGTTAATTTTATCCCAGCTATGACTATAAGACAAGGCCTTGATGGGATTGTTAAAATTGGTATAGGAACAGATAATCCTGGTTGGGCTCTTGAGACAAAAGGAATGAT
>JAPYXA010000014.1 GCA_028276075.1 Minisyncoccota bacterium | reverse complement strand
AGAGAATAGTGATAAAAATTATTTTAAATTTGAAACAAAAAACAAGACTCTTTATGAATCTATACTTATAGCTAAAGAACTTACAAATCAAAATCCTCAAATAAAAAAGATTAAGATAAAAAAAGATATCTTTAACAATAGATTGATTTTTGAAATAAAAGCTTCGGATCTTATTTTTAAGATTTGCGATCCTAAGAAGTGTTTTTATCTTGACAATTATGGAGAAATAATTGAAAGTAAAACCTATTCACAAAAAAAATTACCACTTATTTATTCTTATTTAGAAATCAGAAAAAATTCTCTAATTCATCCTAAAATAAGGGAGTTCTTAGAAATGTTTCTTGAGTATTCAAACTGGAAGCCATTTTTATTTAAAGAAATAAGAATATATCACAATTTTGACATCTCGGTCATAGATACAAAAGATAGAGAATTCATTTTTGATCCAAATAAAGATATCGTTGAACAGTTAAAAAAACTTGAAATATTTATTCAAAAAAATATACAAGCTCAAAGAATAGATCTTAGAATAAAAAAGAAAATTTTCTTTAAATAAAAGTTTTAAAAATAAAATAAATACGCGGGTCAACCCCGCGTATTTTCTTTTTTTAATTATAAAAAGAGAAACTTTTATGCTTTAGGCGGAAGACATTCTCTGTGATAAACAGGCCTGTCAGGAGAAGGAATAAAAGGAAGCTCAGCAATTTCGCCCCCACATTTAGCACAAATCCATTTTTCACCATTTTGAGGCTTAAACATTCTACGAGGACCAAATCCGCCTCTATTAGACCTATGCATTATTTTGATTTTGCCTTTTAGTATAACTTTAAGCTTGTATTTTATAAATTATCTAAAAAGGCTTGATCCTATGGTTAATAACGACTACTTTAACTGGTTAATAACCCTAGGACCAAGCCTAAAGGTTATCTTTCCAGTTATTTAATTAAATTATATCACAAGTTTTTCTCTCAACCAATTTAAAATTTGATTTTTAAGATCAGGATAAATATTAAGCAAACCTATTCCATGTCCACCTGTTTGAAACTCAAAAACTGTAGAAGATGGATACCACTCTTTTATTTTAGTTAAAGCTAAATAAGAAGAAGGATCATCTTTTGAAGCAATTGTTAAAATTTTGTCTCCTAAAAAATCTTTCTTAAAATTTTCCAAAATAACACCTCTGTAGTTTAGACCTGGGGAAAAAAGAACTGCTGCTTTGACATCTTGGTTTTCGCTTAAAAACTGAAAACTTAAATTTGCGCCTATACTTGATCCTACTAAAAATTGCTTATTTTTAGGATACCCATTTTTTTCTAAAAATAAACTAGCAGCAGTTAAATCATTAATAGACATTTTTTCTTCTTCTTCCTGAAATTTTTCATAATCCAATTTGCCTTTTACAGAATTTACACTCTCACCGTGGCCTCTTAAATCAATTGCAAGGACTGAATATCCTTCTTTTGTCAAAAATTTAGCGAAATTATCAAAACTCTCTTTTGTCAAAGGTCTTTGATGAATTAAAATACCTGCAAATTTTGCATCTTTATTTTGATAATAATTTCCTACAATAGTTATCCCGTCTTTTGTTGTAAAACTAACTTTATTAAATGCTTCCATTTTAGGTTTTGATTTTAATAGATAAAACAAAAAATATGATATAAAAAGTAAAACAAGGGTAATAAAAATTAAAAAGAACCGCTTCATTATAAAAATATTATACTAAATTTATTTTAAAATGAGAAAGTTTAAAACAAGAGAATAATTTTTATTTTAAATTCGAAGTAAAGCTTTTTTAAATTAGTACCCGGGGTGGGACTTGAACCCACACGACCACGAAGGTCAACGGATTTTAAGTCCGTTGCGTCTACCAATTCCGCCACCCGGGCATCTAAATAAAAATAAAGTATTTTCTATTATATCATAAAAAACTATTTAGACTGATAAGATTTAATTTTTTTTATTAACTCATCTAAGGAAATCTTTGCTTTTACAAAATATTCTACTGCTCCCAAGTTTAATCCTTTTGTAATGTCTTCTTCTTGACCTAAATTGGAAATAATTAAAACTGGAGTCTGTTTTAAATCAGGATCCTTTCTAATCTCTTCTAAAATAGAAAAACCACTCCTTTTGGGAAGAATAATATCCAAAAGAACAAGATCAGGCTTGGTAGAAACTAACTTCTCTAAGGCTTCTTCTCCATCAACAGCTGAAATAACTTCTATATTCTCGTTTGAAAGTTTTTTTTCTAAAACTGTTCTTAAAAATTTATCGTCTTCTATTAAAAGAACTTTCATAAAAAATATCTTAAAAAAAGATTTTTAATTGTCTGGGCTATTGTTGCTTTAGATTTTAAGAATCAAGTTAGGTCAGCTTAAAAAGTATAGAGAAAATTTAAAAAAGAATTAGTCCATCGCCACCTTCCAGTAGCGATACCTTGTTACGACTTAGCCCTGATCATTGCCCTTACCCTCATCCTACATAGTAGGACTCTAGGTAAGAACAACTCTCCTGACCTGACGGGCAGTGAGTGCAAAGCCCGAGAACGTATTCACCGCGGTGTAGCTGACCCGCGATTACTAGCAATTCCAGCTTCATGAAGGCGAGTTGCAGCCTTCAATCCGAACTGGGGTAGCTTTTTAGAGATTTGCTCCGGCTCACGCCTTTGCTTCTCGTTGTAGCTACCATTGTACCATGTTTGCATCCCCAGGCATAAGGGCCATGCAGACCTGACGTCATCCCCGCCTTCCTCCAGGTTATACCCGGCAGTCTCCTGTGACACATGTAACACAGGATAGGGGTTGCGCTCGTTGTGCCACTTAAGGTTACGATTCACACCACGAGCTGACGACGGCCATGCAACACCTGTGCTTGCCCTCCTACTTGCGTAGGATTCTTCTTTCTTTCGAAAGAAGCATTAAGACAAGCATGTCAAGCCTGGGTAAGGTACTGCGCTCACTCTCGCATTAAGCAACATGGTCCACTGCTTGTTCGGGCTTCCGCCTATTCCTTTGAGTTTCAGCCTTGCGGCCGTACTCCCCAGGTGGGGTGCTTAACGCGTTAGCTTTACCTCGGAGAGGGTCGAAACTCCCCAAAGTTAGCACCCATCGTTTACAGCTAGGACTACCCGGGTCTCTAATCCGGTTCGCGCCCCTAGCTTTCGAGAGATCAGCGTCAGAATTGCACTAGCCAACTGCCTTCGCCTTTGGCATTCCGGTCGATATCTTCGGATTTCACCCCTACACCGACCGTTCTGTTGGCCCCTTGCAATCTCTAGTGTTTCAGTATTCTTCCCTTACTACGAGTTGGGCTCGTAGTCTTTAAGGAAGAACTTAAAACACCGCCTTCTCTCCCTTTACACCCAGTAAATCCGGGTAACGCTTGGGACCTTCGTCTTACCGCGACTGCTGGCACGAAGTTGGTCGTCCCTTATTCCTGGGATACTGTCAATCCCGCAAAACGGGACTTCCTCTCCCAGAAAAGCCGTTTACACCCCGAAGGGCTTCTTCCGGCACGCGGTGTCGCTCGGTCAGGCTTTCGCCCATTGCCGAATATTCATGGCTGCTGCCTCCCGTAGGAGTAGGGTCCGTGTCTCAGTACCCTTGGTGGGGAACACCCTCTCAGGCCCCCTACCGGTCTTAGCCTTGGTGAGCCATTACCTCACCAACTAGCTGATCGGACGCATCCCCTTCTCTTAGCGCCTTGCGGCTTTACTCAGTTATTTTAACAAAAATAACTGAGACCATCGAGTATTAGCTCATCTTTCGATGAGTTATTCTCGACTAAGAGGTAGGTAGATACGCGTTACTACCCCGTTCGCCACTATTCTGAAGCAGACAAAGTCCACTTCAGAACCGTACGACTTGCATGCCTTATCCACACCGCGAGCGTTCACCCTGAGCCAGGATCAAACTCTCAAGAAAACCTAACTTGATATCTTAAAAATCTAAAGCAGCAAAACCCAGACAATTAAAAATCCTTTTAGGGTTCTTTCTTTAATCTAAACTAAACCCTAAAATCCTTCTCAAATTTTAATTTATCAATTCCCTTATAATAAAACAATTATATCAAAAAAAATTATCTTGTCAAATGCTTGCCTTAACCAACATACATATGACATACTTTTGATTATTAAGATGATAAGATGATGACCTTTAAGAATAAAATTTCCTATTTTAGATGGTAAAAGAGATTTGAAATTAAGATTATAATATTGTCTTTTTGTATTATACCAGAAAAGATAATCAAGAAGTTTATTTATCTTTAGAAAGTGTCATATGTGTTTAAATTAGACAGAAACGTTTTATCTTACTAAAATCTTTTATTTATTATTAAAAAGCAAAATATATCTTTAACTTAAAATTTTAAATAAGAAATTTTTATATTTTAAGGTTGAGAAGGTGCGCTGAAGGAAGAAGGCACTTGATTAGATTTATCTTCAACTCTTTCCTGTTGTTGATTAGAATTTAAAACTGGAGCGGATGGAGGAAAAGAAGAATTAGAAGGCTGAGAAAATTGTCCTTCCTTTAAAAATCTAAAAAAATTACTTTGAGGATCAATTGGAGCTATAAAAGTAACAGCATCCTTGTTTAGATAAATTACACCTTTTGGATTCCAAACTGCATCTTTAAATCTTGGAAAGTAAAATTGCTTTGTTTGCTCATCTACTTGGATAAAAACAGGATTTTCAATCTTTAACTGGGGGAAAAAACTAACTTTACCAAAATAAACAGTACCATTATTTAAAAAAACAGCATAATATCCTGGTTTAAACTTAAAATAAAACAATAGACCTAATAAAATAAGAAAAATAATTATAATTGATAAAAAAATAATTTTGTTTTTTTTGTCTTGAATTTTAAACATTGTAAAATATTTCAATTAAATATGACCTTTTTTATTTTTTTTAATTTCAATTTTTAATTCATCTAGTTGCTCTTTTAAAACTTCACTTGGAGAATTCATCATATAATCCCTTCCTTCTCCAGTTTTTGGAAAAGCAATTACTTCCCTGATATTAGGTTCATTTTCTAAAATCATCAATATTCTATCAACTCCTGGAGCTATTCCTCCATGAGGAGGAACACCATAAGAAAAAGCTTCAAGCAAATGACTAAATTTATTTTCAATCTCATTACTCTTGTATCCTAAAACATTAAAAACCTTAATCAAAACATCAGGATCTGTTGTTCTTAAGCTCCCACCACCTATTTCATAACCATTTAAAACTAAATCATACTGCTCGGATAATAAAATTTCTGGAGAAAAACTAAGAGCTTCTATTAAACTTTCTTTATCTTTTTTACCATCCGGAAGTTTTGGTTGAGTAAAAGGATGATGCATTGTTTCTAATTTGTTATCTTTTACTTCAAACATTGGAAAATCAATTACAAAAAGAAAAGCCAGTTCATCGGGATTATTAGGGTCTTTTCTTAAATCTGGTTTATCAGAACCATATAAGTTAATAGCTTCATCATAGGATATCCTAGGAAAAGGTTTATAAGAAATTTTTTTCTCGGGATAAAGACTTTCAACAACTTCAACAAACATTTTTTCAATTAAATTTAAAATATCCTCTCTTTCTATGTAACTCATTTCTATATCAATTTGTGTAAATTCTGGCTGTCTATCTCCTCTTGGATCTTCATCCCTAAAACATCTAGCAACTTGGAAATATCTTTCAAGACCAGTAACCATTAATAATTGTTTATATTGCTGAGGTGATTGAGGTAAAGCATAAAAACTACCAGGATAAATTCTAGAAGGAACAAGATAATCTCTTGCTCCTTCAGGAGTTGATTTTGTAAGTATCGGAGTTTCAACCTCTATAAATCCATGTGCATCTAAAAAATTTCTTATAAAAAGTAAAAATTCATGTCTTTTGCGTAAATTATCTTGAAGCCTCTTCCTTCTTAAATCAAGATACCTATATTTCATTCTTAAAGCTTCATCAATTTCATAACCGTCTGTTTCAACTTCAAAGGGCAATGTTTTAGCTTGACTTAGAATTTCTAGTTCTTCAACAGCTACTTCTACCTTGCCTGTTTCTAAATTTTTGTTTTCTAAATGAGCGGGTCTTAAGTTTACTTTTCCCTTAACCCTTAAAACATAATATGGTTTTAAATCTTTAGATAAATAAAAAAACTTATTATCATTAGAAATTACGCATTGAACAATACCGCTTCTATCTTTTAAATCAAAAAAGAAAAGTTTACCGTGATCTCTGATTGAACTTACAAAACCAAAAAGCTCAACTTCCTTATCTAAAAAATTATTCACTTCTATATTAAAAATTTTTTTCATTTTTAAATCTTAATTTTAACACAAAAAATCTCAAAACATTTTTTATTTCTCAGGGCAAATTTTACCAATTGGCAATGAAACATCTTGAACAACAACAGAAAGCGAATTTGAATAAAGAGAAATTGGACTAAATGTTAAATTAACATTAGAAACTGCTAAAGAAGAAGTATTAACCTGCGGAAAAACTTCTTTTGATTGACTACACTCATTTAAATTTCCCCTTGAATCTAATTTTAAAACCAAACCTTCTGTACGACCACCACCTCCTAAAACTGTTTCTCCAACAATTAAATATCCTCCATCAGAGGTTTGTTCTCCTGAATTTAAAACTTCATATTGAGATGCTAAATCAATTGTTTTTGCCCATTTAAAATCACCATCTTTTGATAACTTAACTATAAATCCATCTGAATCTGAAGAACCTTTAAAACTCTTTGTATACCCTAAAATAACATATCCTCCGTCTGAGGTTTCAAAAAAGGATTTTGCTACATCTTGAGAACTACCTCCAATTATTCTAGACCAAATCAAATTTCCAAATGCATCAAATTTAACAACTAAAAAATCTTCTTCGCCTGCTCCTAGACTATTTGTATAACCAACTGCTAAATAATTTCCATCTGAAAGCTCTTTGGTTAAATAAAAATAATCAGTACTTGTTCCTCCAAAAGTTTTAGCCCACCTTAAATTAGCAGATTGATCTAATTTTAAAATTAAACCATCATAAGAGCCAGCACCATAACTATTTGTTATACCTGAAAGCAAATAGCCACCATCAACGGTTTGAATAATATTGTTAATTCTTTCCTCATTTAAACCACTTACTTTTTTGGCCCACAAAAGACTCCCAGTAGAAGAAATTTTCGCTACCATACCTTCAAAATTACCTATATAAGGAGCTAATCCTTTGCTATAACCTGAAAGAATATAGCTTCCATCAGATAACTCTTCAACAGAAGAAAAAGCATCTTCATAATTTAAAGTCCCTATAACTTTTGAAAAAACAGAAGAACCAGCTGAATTTAATTTAAAAATAAAAGCATCTCCATAAGCCTCATAACCGTGATTTAAACCTACCGTAACATAACCCCCATCTGAAGTTTGTTTAATATCATATAAATAATCATCTCCGATAGAGTTAATATATTTTATAAATTTATTTTTATCAATATCGGTTCTTATAAAAATAACATCCCTGTCTTCTCCATAACAAGTTGTATAACCAGAAATTAAATAATCACCATCAAATGTCTGATTAACTGAAGAGAAAGAATTAGAATAATAATTACAAAAAATTTTTTTCATCCAAGTTCCTCCTCGATTAAATGGAGTAATTTTACTTTTTAAAACAGGAACAACTATTTCGCCATCAAAACTTTCAGCTTTGGCTGTTAGTTCATATCCATCATCATTTAATATAAATGAATAATAATAAGGAGGCTTGTTTATAGGATCAATGAATAATTTTGAAATATCAGCTAAAGAAGAAGAAACAAACGGAAAAGGTATCCACCCAGAGCCATCTATTCTTGAAGGGGAAGAGGTACATTTATAACTTAAACCAGAAGGTAAAGAAGGTAAAGAAGAATATGAACCGCATGTTGAAGAAGAATCAGCCAAGGAAATATAAACTGTATTTGAAGAAGTAAATAAAAATTCATTGAAGGAAGGATCATTGTTGATCAAAGATTCTATCCATAAAGAAATTTTATAAAGATCAGAGTATCTTTGAGTATCTCTAGATTTTTTTACCAAAAAAGGAATACCTAAAGATAAAACTAAAGAAAAAAGTATTGTTAAAATGCTAATAACAATAATGATCTCGGTTAAAGTAAAAGCTTTATTATCTTTCTTCATTAAATTTTGTTTTATATTTTTAAAATCTTTTATACTGATAAATGTTTTTCAGTCGAAAAATTAAATTTCAATATTTTATTATTTATGAGGCACGGGTGGGATTCGAACCCACGTAAAGCGGTTTTGCAGACCGCTGCGTCACCTCTCCGCCACCGTGCCTTTTAGAAA
>JAPYXA010000013.1 GCA_028276075.1 Minisyncoccota bacterium | reverse complement strand
TTTTTGCCCACTTTCTAGAAAAAAATCTAAAACCTACACCTTGTACATTCCCATAAATTAGAGAGTAAAATTCTAAAAAATTCTTATTTATATCTTCAAAAGTTAAAGCCTCTTCTATGCTAAATTCATTAATTTTTATTCTCTTAAGATCATTTATATATCCACCAATACCTAATCTTTCTCCAATGTCATTAGCTAAAGACCTGATATATGTTCCAGACGAACAAATAACTTCAATTTTTAAAATAATAAACTCGGCTTGATTAGATGTTAATATATTTGAAGAATCATCAACTAATAATTGATTGCTAATTTTTTTTAGATTTTCTTTAATTCGTCTAATTTCTAATATTTTTATGTCATAAATTCTTGCTTTTCTTGGTTTAAACTCAAAATCTTCTTTTTTCCTTGCTAAAAGATAAGCTGGTCTTCCTTTAATTTTTAAAGCTGAAAACTTTGGTGGTATTTGCTCTATTTCACCAATAAAATTTTCTATTACCTTTATTATTTCCTCATCCTTTATATCTTTTATTCTATTATCAGCTAAGTAAATTATTTCTCCTTCTTTGTCATAAGTTGTTGATTTTGCTCCTAATTTAATCTCAGCTATATAAGTTTTAATACTATGTTTTAAGAACTTATCTAATTCTTTTGTATATTTATCAATTCCTAAAATTAAAATACCCTCTGCTAATTTATCCAATGTTCCTCCATGTCCTACTTTTTTCTTCAATTTTTTTTGAAAAAATTCTACTACTTTATATGAACTAATATCTTTTGGTTTATTAAAGATTACAAGCCCTTCCATTTCTTTAAAAATTTTTTCTGATATTTCATCATTTTTTTTGTCACAAGAATTTTTTCTGAAACTACTTTTGCGGTTTTATTAAATCGTTTAAGAGATTCTATCTTTAAAAATTTATCAATCTCTTTATTATCAACAAAAGGTCCTATTTGAGAAAAAACAGTTTTAATAATTCTTATAAGAATAAAATCACTTTTACCCCTCCCTCCCCCTTTTTCTTCTAATTTATGCCAATTTCTTTTAATCCAATTAAAAAGAAGGCTAGTAGCAGATTTATTAGAAGATAAAGAACTTAAAACAAATACTGATTGACTAAATCTTACATCATTAGATAATAGAAAATTTAAAACTTCTTTTATTTTATCTTCTTTTTTAATGTATCCTAAGGCTGTTAGGTATCTGTTTTGATCTTCTGCTAAATTAGATTTTTTATAAAGATTTAAAATATCTTTAAAGAAATTATCATTGGCTAATAAAGAATTAATAAAGATAGCCTGTTTTATTTCAGGAGCTATACTAGATTCTTTTTTAAGAAAAAGTTTAAATTTTTTAATAGAAAAATCAAAAACTTTAGTATTTGAAATTGATCCCAATAAGATTAAAGATAGTTGTCTTATTTGATAATCTATAAAATCTTCATTTTTTGAAGGTTCCCATCCAATTTTATCTAATATTTTCAAACAAATTTGCTCTAACAAAAATTTAATATTTTTATTCTCTAAATAAAAATAATAATAATTTAAGATATCCAAAGAATAAAAAAACACTAACTTATTTTTTTCATAATCAAAATTTCTTAAAACAAAAATTTTTATAATTTCTAAAAGCTCTTTTATATTCCTTAAGCATCCTTTAGTTAAAAAATTAAAACAACAGATTAAAAATATTTTGTCCAAAACAGATAAGTTATCATAATGTTTTTGTATGTCATTAATTATATCTTTATGATAATTGACAAGATAAAAACCTTTAAAATCTTTATTTAAATTAAGATAATTATATAATTTAAAAGTCTTTTTTTTATTTTTAAAAATATCTATTTTACAACCGTCTTCTGTTTCAATAAATAAAGGAATTAACCATTTTTCTTCGACATTTTTATTTTTTAAAAATAAAAATTTGTTTTGAGTAGCTAAATATTTATTTTTCTCTTTTTTTAGGGTGATTATTGGAAAGTTAGATTTTTCTATAAAATCTTTTAAAATCCTAGAGAGTGATTTGTCTGAAAATTTTTCCAAAGATAGCCATAAATCTAAAGAGCTGGCATTTTGATAAGCAAATTTTTTAATATAATACCTTAGGCCTTTTTTAAAGTTTTCCTGACCAATGTAATTTTCAATCATTTTTAAAACACTTCCTCCTTTTTCATAAGAGATTTCATCAAAAATTTCTAAAGATTCATCTGGATTTTTTATCTTGGTTTTTATTGGATGAGTATTTATCAAAGCGTCTGCGTTTAAGGCAGAAATAACTTCATTAACTACGTATTTATCTAAAACTTTCCAACCAGGATAATAAAAATCAACAGCTTTATAAGCTAAATAAGTAGCAAAGCTTTCGTTCAACCATAAATCATCCCACCATTTCATAGTTACTAAATTTCCAAACCACATATGAACTAACTCATGAGCAATAACCTCTGCTATCCTTTCTTTAATAACTTCAGAACTTTTTTTCTCAAAAAATAAAAGCAGATTTTCTCTAAAAGTAACAGCACCCCAATTTTCCATTGCTCCAGCTGCAAAATCAGGGATAGCTAACAAATCTAATTTATCAAGAGGATATTTAAAATCAAAATAGCTCTCTAAGTAAGATAAAAACTTTTTGGCATTTTCTATTGCAAAATCCGTGCCTTTGAGCTTATTCTTCTCACAAACCGCTACTCTTAATAGAATGTTTTTTAAATTGCTTTCTTTAAAATACCAATCACCTATTCCCAAATAAAGTAAATAGGTTGACATTTTTGGAGTTTCTTGAAAAATTACTTTTTTCTTTTTATCTAATGATAAAATTTTTTGAGGTAAAGTATTAGAAACAGCGTTTAAATTCTTGTCAAAAACTAAGGTTAAGTTAAAAACAGCCTTTTTAGAAGGATCATCAAAACAAGGAAAAGCCCTACGGGCATCAACTGGTTCAAATTGAGTAGTTACTAAGTATTTTTTTGTATTATTGACTTTGTAACTGCTAAGATAAATACCCCCTAAAGACTCTTTAAGATCTCCTTTAAATTTAATAAATATTTTTCCTTTGCCTTTTTTGCATTTATCAGTTATAAGTATTTTATCTTTTTTGATTTCATATTTTACTTTCTTGTCGTTAATTTTAAGCTCTTTTATTTCTAAATCCACTGAATCAATCTCTAAAAATTGATTTTTGTTTAATTTAAAATAAATTTCTTCTTCTGCATCATAAAATCTTAAATCTGTGTCAAAGTCAAAAATTATTTTATATTTATCAACTAACATCTCTGATCTCTAAAATTAAATCAGAGTAGTGTTCTATTAAAATAAATTTAATTTTGCTATTTAACTCATCTTTTAGTTGATAAGGAGTTTTAAAAAAAAGATAAATTTCAGCAAAATTTTCACTTAAATAAAAATTTTGATTTATTTTTATTCCTTCAAGATCTTCTTTTTCTTTTATCTTTTCGTTAATTGTCCTTTCAATCTCTTTTAATAACTGTTCAGAAAAATTTTCCCTTTTTAATTTTAAAGCAACTTTGCTTATTATTCTTTTCCTGCTTAAATTATAAATATTAGATATTTGTCCATATGGTATATTTAAAATTTCTCCATTTTCGCTTCTTAAAACCAAATATCTTGATTTAAAATCTATTACTCTCCCCTTAAACAAATTGTTTACAACAACTATTTCGCCATCCCTAAAAATATCTTCGAAAACAAAAATCCAACCAGTAAGAATATCTCTTAAACTATTTTGAAATATTAATATTAATGTTGCTCCCAAAACGCCTGCTCCAGTTAAGATAGCGGTTAATTTAATCCCAAAAATATTTAAAATATAAAGAATAAAAATAAAAAGTAGAGTATATCTAAGTATTAATTTTAAGGTTTTTGATATTGTCAAAGTTCTTTCAATACTAATCTTTTTTCCAGAAAAATTAATTTTTTTTATAACCCTTAGATAAGAGCTTAGAAATAATGAGAAAATAAAGTAAATTAAAATAAGAAATATTAGGAAAAATAAAATTAATTTATAGTTTTCAGCTAATAGATTTTTAAAATTTGCGATATCAGTCTCTTTTAGAAAAAATTGATTTTTATAAAAAGAATAAAAATTAAAAAAATTAAACATTTTTAAAATAAATATTGTTGCGGGGGCAGGATTTGCACCTGCGTCTCGGGCTTATGAGACCCGCGTGGTCCTACTCCACCACCCCGCGGTATTAATATTTTTAAATAAGTTTAAAAATATTTAACTAAAAAGTTTTATCTTAAACCTATAATTAAAATTTATTATCAATTATTATTATAATATAAATTAATAGAAAAAATCAAGACTACTTCTAAAATATAAATTATTATTTTATTATTTAAAATTTAATTATTTTTAAAGAAACTTTTTTTGACATTGAGGACAATAAAAACTAGACCTTTGAGAAATTTTAATTCTTAAAATCATTGACTTTTTACAAAATAAACATCTCTTCCCTTCCCTTTTATAAACCAAAAAATTATTTTGATATTCTCCCTTAGTAAGATCTGGTTTTACATAAGAATTAATACTTGAACCTTCACGTTTTAATCCTTCTTTTAAAACTTTTTTTATAGCAAATAATAAATCTTTTATTTTTCTTTCCGGAATTTTATAAGATAAGCTTTGAGGATGAATCTTTGAAAGAAACAAAGATTCGTTAACATATATATTCCCTAAGCCCGAAATATATTTCTGATCCATCAAAAAATTCTTAATATTTTTTTTGCTTTTAGATAAAGAGTGCTTTAAAAAAGAAAAATTAAACTCTTCTGAAAGAGGGTCAATCCCCAACTTTTGTTTTTCTTTCAATAAATCAGAATCTTTCAGAACTAAAACAAAACCAAATTTTCTAATATCATTAAATAAAAGTACATCCTTTTCAAAAAAGAAAATAACCCTGGCATACTTTAAATCTTTTTTAAAATTTTTAGAATTAAAAACTTTCTTATCAAAATATATCAGCTGCCCGGTCATCTTAAGGTGAAAAAGCAAGGATAAATTGTCTAATTGAAATAATATTTTTTTACCCAATCTTTCAATTTTATTTATTTTATTATTTATAACTTTTTTTGGATTACCTATAAAAGAAGTCTTGTTTAAAGTATTAATTTTTATAATTTTTTGACCTAAAAGGCGTTTTTTTAAATAATTTACAATTACTTCAGCTTCTACTATTTCTGGCATCTTTAAAAAGACAAATATTTAAGAAATAAAATTATAAATAAAAATTTTTTAGAATTAATTTTTCAATTTTAACAACAGGCATTATTTCTCGAGTTGAGGAACATATAAAAGCTTCTTTAAAATTTTTTATCTCTGATAAAAAAACATCTCTTTCTTTAACTTCTATGTGAAGCTTTTTTGCCAACTGAATAACAGCTTTTTTTGTGATGCTTGGCAGAATATCTTTCTGAGGAGTAATCAATTTATTATTTATATTAGCAAAAAAAGAAGATGTACCGCCTTCGTAAATCTTATTATCCCAACAAAAAATAATTTCTTGTGCTTTTTCTTTTTTGGCTTTTTTTAAAGCATAAACTGTTTGAAAATAATTTGTTGACTTAACCTCAGGTAAAAATCTTTGAGATCTAAAAGTTATAACTTTTATACCTTTACGATAAAAAATCTCTGGCCATGGTTTATAATCTAGAAACTCTACAATAAAAGTAGGTTGGGAAATTGACAAACCATCTTGACTTATTCCTCCAGTTAAAATCATTTTTACTATCAATTCACTATTTTTATTTATTTTTATTCCTTTGTAAATAATTTTTTGGATATCTTTTTTGCCTAATTTTAATTTCAATCCCAAAATCCTTGATGATTTAACAAATCTTTGAATATGATCATTTAACATAAATGGTTTTTTATTATAAACCCTAAAAACATCAAAACAGCCATATCCCCTTAAAAACGTAATATCAAAAGCAGAGATCTTTAAATCTTTACCTCTTACCCATTTTCCATTTAAATAATGAAGATTTTTAAGCATTTATCATATTTTTAAGTTTTTTCTTATTTCGCTTTTATAATACTCTACTGCTTCTTGAGAGAAAGGATTAATTTTTAGAAGTCTTGCTAAAAAAATTACTTCTATCATCTTAAATTGAATTATTTTTCCTATCTCTTCTTCGTTTAATTTTTCCAAAACAATTTCATAAAATGGTAAATTAAGTTTTAAATAACTTTCTCTGACTGATGCATAAATAATTGTATTAATTTCCTGTAGTTTTTTACCTTCTAATGTTTTTATACTTTCAAAATCAATGTTGTTTATTGTTTGGTTAAATACTGAATCTTTTAAAAATATAAAATTTGTTAAAATGTATCCTGGACCACTCGCAAAAAGCTGATACATTGAATGTAAATCTTTATTAAAAAAAGAAACCAATGGTACTAATCCTTTTTTATCTTTACCTAAACTTTCAGCGATAAGTTGACGATACCAATAACCAAAGTATTTGATAAAAGGACTTGAAATAAAAATATTGTAGATAAAATTATTTTTTAAAAAATGAGAATAAATAGCACTTGAAATTAATAAAATTCTATTTGAATCAATATCTTTTAAAAAACCTTCTTGTAAAATTTCAAGCGCTCCTTTAATTAACTTATCTGTATCTACATCTATAATCTTTAAAATAAAAATATTAGCTTGAGAAAAAATAGCGAATCTACCACTTATTTCTTTTGATAAATTTATCAAATCATATCCTTCTATCTTTGATATTTCAGCTAACGGAGAATTTTCTTCTGTAACTACTAAAATTTTAGAGTTCCAATCTTTATCTAATTCTTTTATTTTATTCTTAATTATCTGAAAACTAATCAAAGTTTCTAGAGTTTTTCCTGATTTAGAAATTAATATAATTCCTGTTTTTTGATTATTTAAATATTTATCTTCAATAAAGGCTAATGATTCTTTAATGGTTAAATTATCACAATCATCAACAAAAAATACTTCTTTTTTTAAGTGTGGTTTAAGAAAATAATAAATTGAAGATAAAATTAAATTTGATCCTCCTATTCCAATTATTACCACTGAATCTAAGTTTTTATATTTTTCAAAAATACTTTTATACTCATTAAAATTACTACTTGTAAAATATTCTTGAATAGAAAACAAAAAAGCCTCTGGAAAATTAATTTGCTGTTTATTTAATTTGTTTTTTATCTCATCTATGTAATCAAACAAATCTGAGGTTATTTCTTCTATTTCTTTTCTATCTGCTAAAATTGAATCAATATTTATTTCCATTATTTTAATTTTAACTTATTCTCCAAAAAATATTTATTTTAAAATAATTGTGGAAATATTTAAAAAAACCAATAAAATATTGCTTTTTTAAGAAAAAATAATTAAATATAGAATTTTAAGATTATTATTTTTTATGTTGTATAATTAAAGAGATGACCAATAATAAAGAATCAAAAAAAATATTGGTCATAGATGATGAAAAATCTTTTGCTGAAATTTTATGTTTTGCTCTAGAAAAAGAAAATTTTACAGTGGGCTGTTATACGGATCCTCAATTAGCATTAAAAGAAATTTTAAATTTTAAAGACAGTAATTTAATTCTTCTAGACTTATCTATGCCTAAAATTGATGGTTTTGAATTATTAACCAGAATAAAAAACGATCTACAAAATAATATCCCTATTGTAATTATTACAAATTTAAGATATACTAAAGATGGAAGAGAAATTAATGAAGAATTAATAAAAACTTTAGGAGTTAAAGGTTTAATTAAAAAAACAGCAGATTTGTCGGAAATTGTTAATCAAATTAAAAAATTTTTAAATAATGGAACAGACAACTAATAAAAATAACGCTCCACTTATTTTAATAGTAGATGATGACGCTAATTTTAGAGAAATTTGGAAAACAAAATTAATAAGCTCTGGATTTCAAGTTATTGAAGCTGAAAATGGGAAAAAAGCTCTTGATATTTTAAACACCACAGAACCGAATGTTATTCTTTTAGATATTGTAATGCCAGAGCTTGATGGAGTTGAAACTTTTTTTGCCATAAAGGAAAACCCCAAAACTCAAAATATAAAAATATTTTTTATAACTTCCATGGATGATTTAAATGAAGAATTAGCCAAATATCATAAAAAAATAGCCGGAGAATTAGGAGCAGTAGATTATTTAAGAAAAGCAACTGATTTAAATGATTTAGTAAATATTTTAAGAAGCGTCACCACTCCTCTGCCTTTTAAATAATTTAATTTAAGAAATAATTTAATTTAAGATTTGATAAAAAATAAAGATAAAAAAAATATATAAACCTTATCTATAAAAGAATTATCTTTTAGATTTTATAACTCTTTTAAATCAGAATTTAATAATCTTTCTTTTTAAGT
>JAPYXA010000015.1 GCA_028276075.1 Minisyncoccota bacterium | reverse complement strand
TGGATTAATTCCACGGCCATTTTTTTAAAAAAAGTATTTTTATTAAAATTTAAATTAATAATGTTTAGATATAAACTTTTGTTTAAAAATCCAGAATTTTATTTTATTAAAACACCACAAAATAATGATTTAATTTATTTAAATTTGTATAATAAATATTTCCCACCAGAAAAATTTTTAACAGCACATCTTTTTGAGCACTATTTTCTAATCTTAATCAATGAAAAATTTAAGATAACATGCTTTAAGGGTTCAACCTCTTTATATAGTACAAATTTAGAAATAGGTGTTCAAAATGATAAGTTATTGATAGATATTGTAAACACAGTTTTTGATTTAGAATTTATGGAAGAATATTTCCATTTGGTTAAAGAAAAACTAATAAATGAGATCGAAATAACAAATCTTAATACTGAAAATATTTTATATAATTTAGCTAAGAAATTAGCTTTTAAAAATGTAAAAATCTTGACAAATGAAGAACAGTTGCCTATATTAAAAAAATTAAATCTGAATGATATAAAAAATTTTTACAAAAATGATTTTCTAAATAATCATCTTAAAATTTTTGTAAGTAGTAGCGATACCTCTTTGCTCCGAGAGCTTTCTAAATATAAATTTTCTAAAGCTAAAGCTTATAAAATACCATCATTTAATCTTTACTTAAATCAAAAAATAATTTTTAGAAAACATAAACAACTAAATGATTTTTATTATTGTTTTTTGTTTATAAAATTGCCGCTCAAAATAAAAAGTTTAGATAGGGCGCTTATAATAAAAATACTCGCTACTTATCTGAAGCTAAAAATTCAAGAAGAATTAATGGATTTCGATATTTATAGAATGAACTTTACTTTAGAAGAATTATTAAATAATCATTATCTATGTTTTTATTTTTTGAGCAAAAATAAACAAAGCATTTATAAGGGTCTCCAAATTATTTTTAAAAATATAAAATATTTTAAAAATAAATGGGATAATGATTTATTTAAAAACTTGCTCAAACCTTTTTTAAGTAATTTTAGTAGAAACCTGACATTACCAAAAAAATTAGAAATTTTTATTCAAAGCTTATTGTTTTTGAGAAAGCCTATTAATTTTTCTTATACTCGAAAAAAAATAATAAGAATTAATAAGGGAAAAATATTTCAATTAATTGATCAAATCAACAAAAGCCCAGAAAGATCTGCGATAATTTTCTACTGATTAATAAAATCAATCTGCGGACGTACGACGTCCGCAGATTCGATGCACTTAGATTGAAATTGTGGATTACTTTTCCGATTTTTCTTAATGTTTTAATATTTCAATATTAAATTTAAATATTTTGACATTAAGGAAAATTTTTTTTGTATAATTTTAAAAATGGAAAAAATTTTAGTAGACATAGGCTCATCAACAGTTAAGGTTTATAAATATTCCAACGAAAAATTAAATTTAATACTCCAAAGAAGTTTATATTTTAAAGAAGGTTTTGATCCTGAAGGTGGAATTTCTCCAGAAAATAAAAAGGAACTATTCGAACTTTTAGAAGCAATAAAAGAAGAAAACAAATATACACCTATAAGACTTTATGCTACAGGAATTTTTAGAAAATTAGCACCAGAAACTAAAGTTAATTTTATTGACGAAGTCTTTTTAAGAACTGGTCTTTATTTCAATATTATTGATCAAGATTTGGAGAATTTTTATTTAGAAATGGCTCTTGTTGGAAAATGCAATTTAAATGAACCTTTGCTTTTAATTAATATTGGTGGAGGCTCAACAGAGCTTGTGATAATGTATGGCAAAGAAGCGATCGAAAGAGTAAATTTAGATTTTGGAGTTGGTAAAATTCTTACTGATTTTCCTCGAATTAATGATGAATTTTCAAAAGTAAAATTAGAAGAAATTGTAAATTATGTAAAAAATTTATACTGCCTCCGATTCAAAATAAACCAAAGATTGCTTTTTATACAGGAGGAGAATTGACTTATATGAAGCTTGCTAATTATTCATTAAAGAAAAATAATTTATTTGAAGACGAAGACCATCCGTTTTTAATCGAGTTAGAAGATTTTAAAAATAAAAATAAAGAAATTTTTGAAAAGATAACCTTAAAAGAATTAGAAAACTTAATACCTGAAAATCCTAAATGGATGCATGGAGCAAGACCTTGTTCAGCTATAGCCCAAGCAATTTGTGAAAAATACTATATTGAAAAAATTATTCCTTCTGATTCAAATATTATCAATGGGATTGTAAGGCAAGAATTCAGACATGTTACTTTAAGCGGTAGTTTTAGGAAACACTTAGATTATATTTTAGAAATAAAAAAGAAATTAGAGATGGAGGGGGTGATGGTATTGAGCCCGAGATTTACAGTTCCTAAAACTCCCGGCGTAGAATTTGTAGTTTTTCAAGGAGAAGAAGGTTCGTCTCCTCTAGAATTAGAAAGACATCATTTAAATTCAATAAAAAACTCAGATGCTTTAATAGTTTGTGATCCTAATGGATATGTTGGTGCGACTGCTTTCTTAGAAATTGGTTTTGCTCATTCTTTAGGAAAAAGAATAGTTTTTACCGAAAAACCGGAAGAATTTATTTTAAACAATTTACCTTTTGAGATAGGATTACTGCTATAAAATTTTATTAGCCATTCTTAACCACTTTCTATAAGGCAAAGGAAATTTTTTTGTTAAATTTATTACTTCTTTTTTAATTTTTTCTGGTTTTTCTTTTTTGATTAAGATTCTTTCAAAAAATTCAGCAATTTCTATCATTTCCTTTTCTTTCATTCCTCGATAAGTGATAGCTGGAGTGCCAACTCTAATTCCAGAAGGATTAAATGGAGAAGTATCAGAAGGAAGAGAATTTCTATTAGCAATAATATTTGCTCTTTCAAGTAAAGCTTCAGTGGTTTTCCCATCTAAACCAAGAGGCTTCAGGTCGATTATCATTAAATGATTATCTGTTCCGCCAGTATAAAGTTCAAATCCTCTTTTTATTAATTCTTCAGCTAATTTTTTTGAATTTTTAACAATTTGTTTTTGATAATTATAAAAATCTTTTTTTAAAGCTCTGCCAAAAGCATAAGCAATTCCCGCAATAGTATGCATATGTGGTCCTCCTTGAAGACCAGGAAAAACAGATTTGTTAATTTTTTCTTCTAATTCTTTTCTCATAAAAATTACTGCTCCTCTTGGTCCTCTTAAAGTTTTATGAGTTGTCATTGTCACCACATCAGCATAAGGAAATGGTGAAGGATGAAGATTAGCAATAACAAGCCCAGAAATATGCGCAATATCAGCAACATGATAAGCTCCAACTTTTTTAGAAATTTCATAAAATTTTTTAAAATCTAAAGTTCTTGGATAAGCAGTTATTCCTGAAATAATAATTTTTGGTTTATACTCCAAAGCTAATTTTTCAAGTTCTTTAAAATCTATTCCTTTATCTTTTACACAATATTGAATTGAATTAAATAATTTTCCTGTATAGCTTACTTTGTGACCATGAGTTAAATGTCCGCCATGAAAAAGATTAAGACCCATAATTGTTTCGCCTGGATTTATAAGTCCAAGATAAACTGCTAAATTTGCTGGTGAGCCAGAATAAGGCTGAACATTAACTGACCATTTATTAGGGTTTAATTTAAAAGCTTTCAAAGCTCTTTCTTTAGCTAAATTTTCAATTTCATCAATATATTTATTTCCTGGATAATATCTTTTTGCTGGATAACCTTCAGCGTATTTATTCATTAGTGGTGAGCCAACAATAAACAATGTTTCTAAATCAACAAAATTTTCTGAAGGAATAAGTTCCAAAGTTTCTTCTTGTCTTTTTATTTCTTTTTCAATTATTTGCCACAATTTTTTGTCCATTTGGGATTTAATTTTATAATAAAAACGTGATATAATTTAATTATAATAAAAACCAGCAAAAAAATCTCTTATATACATGAATCCAAATTTTATTTATTATAAAAATATCAATAAAAGATTAAAAGATCTAAAAACAAAACCAGCTTTTTATTGGGAAAATTTAGGTAAGAAATATGTAGTTATATGTGATTTAACCAATAAAAATATAGATACGAATTTTAGAAAACCAGATTATATAGAAGAAATCAGGTGATTTGAAAGAAAAGAATTATTAAAGAATACTTTACCAGAAATATTGTATAAATGGCCAGAACTTTAAAAAGTGCTATGGGTATAAATAGCTAAAATTTTATATTTTAAGTATTTTTTATATTTTAAAGATTAATGATAAGAAAAATTCGATTTAATGAATATAAATTTAACATTAAAAAAGCCTATTTTGTCTATATTTCAACATGGTTTTTGATAAAACCACTTTTGTTTTTTATTTTCTATACAAAATACTATAAAGACAAAAAAGTTGATGAATTAAAGAGTCCATTCATAATAGTTTCTAATCATAAGAGCTTTATAGATCCCTGGTTAATAGGATCAGGATTGTCTTTCAAATCTAAACTTTTTCCTATAATATGGTTAGCTGCTGAAAAATTTTTTAAAATGCCGATAATTTCCTTGATTGTTAAAGCTTATTCTTCTTTGCCAGTAAAAAAAAATATTGAAATAGAAAAGGAATTAGAAGAAGCTGTACATTATTTGAAAGAAGAAAAAGTTAGCATCGGTATTTTTCCAGAAGGTAAAATAATATTTGACCCTGAAAAAATTGAAATTTTTAAAAGAGGTGTCGGTTTTTTATATAAAGAAACCAAAGTTCCGATCTTGCCAATAGCAATAAGATTTTCAAAGAAATTTGAATGGTTAGATTTAATAACAAGAAGAAATAAGGTTAGTGTTTATTTTGGTAGACCCATTTATGATATTAATTTTCATGGAGAAGATTTAACTGAAATATCAAACTATATCCGAGAGGAGATAAAAGATCTTTTTGATATTTATGATTATTATGTAAAAGTAGATGATAAAGAATTAAATTTAGAAAAACCATCTTTATTACTTAAGTTTTTACATTCTTGTCTAATTTTTATTTTAAATTCAAAAATTTTCAGTTTTCTAGTAAAAAAACTTACCCAAGAAGGTAAAATAGTTTCTCAAAATCCAGGTTCAGCTTTATCCATGGAAGCAGTCTATGCTTTAGATAAAAAAAATATTTTTTCTATTAAATCATTCAATGATTTTGCTGTTTTTATTTTTGATAGAGTTTTATTTCAAACAAAGGCTTTAAGAAATAGATTAAAGATAGTAAAAAAACTTTTAAAAGAAAGTTTATTAGAAATCCAATCCAAAGACGAAATTAAAATTCTATCATTAGGCGGAGGTTCATTAAGATCTATTCTTTCTGTGATAGCGGAGATAAATAATCCGAAGTTAGTTAGCAAAATAGAGATTGTCAGCATTGATAATGACGCAAGGTCTGGAGAGTTGGTAGAAAAAGTTAAAGAAGAATTAGGTTTAGAAAATGTAAGAATTAAAATTTTGAACATAGACTCATTAGATTTTCTTAAAAATATAGAAAAATATGGAGAACAGAAATTTGATATCGTAGAAGTTATTGGGCTAATAGATTATTTAAAAGAAGATATTGTCATAAATAAACTTAATTTAATTTACAATATTATGAAAGATAGGGGTTTTCTAGTTTTTTCTAATATAGCACCCAATAACGAGTCTAAATTTTTAGAAAATATCAATTGGCCTACTCTATATTATAGAAATGTAATAGATCTAATTTATATTTTAAAAAATACTAAATTTCTAAGAATCCCTTTCTTATCATAATATTTTGTATATTAAAAAGGATAATACTAATTAATACAATAAAAATTAATACATATAATTTAATAGAAATAAATTTTTTGATTTTTCTGATATTTAATTTATAATGTAATATAATTTAGAATAAGAATTCAGATAAAATATATTCTTTATGATATGCTTGTTTTAAGAACATTATCTCTAGATAAAAGATTTTGGGATAACTATTTTAAGGTTTATGATGTCTTAAATTATTTAATTCCTTATAGAGAATTATTAGAAAAATTATTGTATATATTAAACCCTCAAAAGGAAGAAATTATATTGGATGCTGGAGCAGGAACGGGCAATTTATCGGTAATGATAGAAGCAAGAAATGCAAAGGTTTTTGCCCTTGATATGTCAGATTCTGCTTTAGAGATATGCAAAAAGAAAAATAATAACATAATTACCGTTGTTCATGATTTAAATAACAGTCTTCCTTTCACTGAAGATTATTTCGACAAAATTGTATCAAACAACACCTTATATAATATTCCTCCCGACAAAAGAGAATTTATTATTTATGAGTTTAAAAGAGTCCTTAAACCTGGAGGATTACTGGTTATTTCTAACATTCATAAAAAATTTAACCCTTTTAAAATTTATAAAGAAGGCATATTAAAATCATTACAAAGGAATGGTTTGATTAATACATTATTTTTGACGATTAAATTAATATTACCTACTTTTAAGATGTTTATATTTAATAGAAAAATTAGCAGTTTAAGAAGTGATTATTTATTTGATATCGATGAACAAAAAAATTTATTATTAAAATGTGGTTTTGTAAACGTTTCTGTAACAGAAATTGTTTACGCAGGGCAGGGAATAGTGAATTATGGTTATAAACCAAAATGAAAATTTTATTTAAATTAAAAATACCTCCTTCGCAGACGATTTATTTCGGAGAACCTGAAGATGAAAAAGAGAAAGA
Organism: Minisyncoccota bacterium; assembly: GCA_028276075.1. Taxonomy (GTDB): domain Bacteria; phylum Patescibacteriota; class Minisyncoccia; order UBA6257; family HR35; genus RSWP22. The sequence goes on along the minus strand of JAPYXA010000015.1, from coordinate 1,487 downwards.
AGAGATGTTTGCTCTTAGATTTAAAGTTTATTCTAGTCGTAATTATATAGAAGATTCTAGTTATCCAAATAAGCTAGAAGTTGATAATTATGATTTAGAAAATAAATGCGTTTATTTCATAGCCAAATTTGATAATATATTGGTTGGGAGCATAAGAGTTATAAGAGATTATTATTTGCCAACTGAAAAAGAATGTTTTGAATTTGAGGAGCCTGAAGAAATAAAATATATATGTCGCAATAATAGACTAGAATTAAGTAGATTAATAGCAATTCCTCCTTCTGAAAATAAATATTTTCCACGGCATTTAATAATGATTTTTCTTCTTTATTGTTGTTTATTATACGCAAAAGAAAACAATATTAAAGGTGGATATGCTTTTATAAAAAGTAAATTAGAAAAAAAATTAAAAAAGATAAATATTCCTTTTAAAAGGATTCTAAAATATAAACAAATTTATCCTCCAAACGGTCCTCTATTTAAATATTAACAATCCACATGATCCTGTTGTACCAATATATTATTTAACTGATGATATAGAAGAATGGTTTAATGGTTTTTTGAGAAAATATTTCTTTATTTTAAAAGAAAATAATATCAACGAGTTTGTTTTAAATAAAAATAAGTTTAATTTATTTTTATTTATATCTTTTTTAAAAAATGTTTTTAAATAACCCTTATTTTTATTATGTTGTTTTATATTCTATCTCTTTAAGTTCTTTATTAAATTTTATATTATTTGCTCTTTTAATAACCAGAAGCTTGCAAAATATTATTTTTTTCTCAATAGCTATATTGAGTATTTTTATTTCTATATGGGGAATTGGAATTATGGGTTTTTATTTTTGGAATACTATTGATAAAATCTTTTGGTTATACTGGACACATATAAGTGGTTTACTGGTAGCTTTTTTTTATTTATTCTTCTCTTTAAATTACGCAAAAGACGTTGTTAAAAATAGAATAAGAAATTTAATACTTTCACTTAACCTTTGTATACTTATATTAATTCTTTATAACCTAATAATAAACGAAAATATAATTTATTATCACAGTTATTTAGGTATAAACTATATTATTAAGTCAGGCTATCTTGTTTATGCTTTATATACAATATTCTTGTTTGTTCTAGGATATATTTTTTTGCTTAAATATTATTTAATATCACAAGATGTATTAATAAAAAAACAGATTTTATTTATATTAATACCGTCAGTTATCTCTTCTTTGATAGGGTTGGTTGTTGACTTGTTGTTTCCTCTTTGGAACATATTTAGTTTTACATGGTTTGGCCCTATAACAAGTTCTATTTTTGTTATTTTTATTTTAATTTCTATTTTAAATTACAGGTTTTTAAATATAAGAATATTGTCTGCTGAAATTTCTATGTATCTTTTATGGATTATATTTTTAGGTAGGACATTGTTTCCTGATAAATTATTATTTGAGAAAACTTTAGATTTAATTTTTTTAATAATATTTATAGT
>JAPYXA010000018.1 GCA_028276075.1 Minisyncoccota bacterium | reverse complement strand
TTGTTCTCTTAACAAAGATATAGATTTAAATAAAGGCGAAATAGTTGTTAAGGGCAAGGGAAATAAATTTAGAATTGTTTTCCTTTCTCAAAAAGCAAAAAAAGCTATAAAGGATTATTTAGATAAAAGAAAAGATGACAATCCAGCTTTATTTATCAATTTAAGCAAAAACAAAACATTTAAAAGATTAACTCCTCGAGGAGTAGAAAAGATAATAAAATTTTATGCTAAAAAAGCTGGGATTTTAAAAAAAATAACTCCTCATACCTTAAGACATCAATTTGCAACAGATCTTTTATCATCAGGCGCTGATTTAAGAGCTATTCAACTTTTATTAGGTCATAAAAATATTCAGACAACGCAAGTTTATACTCATCTAACAAATAAGGAACTCAAACAGATACATCAAGCTTTCCATGGCAAAAGAAGAAAAAACTAACCACATCCACCAGAACTTTCTCCACACTCCAAACATGTATAACAACTTCCTGTTCTCGTAGTCATTCCTCCGCAGAATTTACAAGGTGGGCCAGCTAAATTATTTTCAGTTTTGGATTTCTTAATCTCAATAATATCTTCATCTTCTATTAATTTAGGGTGTTGTTTTAAAAGATCTATATCTTTAACCTCTAAACCAACTTCTTTGAGTTCTTCGGCTGATAAAAATCTAAAAGCTAAATATTTAAATATATAATCAACTATAGAGCTTGCCATAGGAATTTTTTCATTATTTGTAATCCCCATTGGTTCAAACCTCATATAAATAAATTTATTTATTAAATCTTTAAGTGGTACTCCGTACTGTAAAGCTATTGAAACTGAAATAGCAAAAGCATCAAGTAATCCTGCAAGCGTACTTCCCTGTTTTGACATTTTAATAAAAATTTCACCTAGTGTACCATCTTCAAACATTCCATAAGTTAAATAGCCCTCATGTCCACCTATTGAAAACTTATGAGTTTCTGATTGTCTCACATTAGCCAATCTTTTTCTCGTAATTTTAGGCTCTTTTTTGCTTACTGAAGAAAACAAAGCTTGAGTAGCCTTTGAACCATCTCTATAAACAGCAAAACATTTAATCCCTAATTTCCACGCTGTAAAGTAAGCATTATAAATTTCTTCTACTGTTGTTTCATTGGGCATATTGAAGGTTTTTGAGATTCCTCCGGAAATAAATGGCTGCACAGCTGCCACCATTTTAACATGACCTAGCCAAGATATATATCTTTTTCCTCCTGGCGGTTTTATAGCACAATCAAAAACTGGCAAATGTTCCTGTTTAAGATAGGGCGCGGATTCAATATTTTGAGTATCTTGAAGATGTTTCAAAATTTCTTCTATTTGATTCTCGGGATAACCTAATTTTTTTAAAGCAAAAGATACTGTTTTGTTAACAATAGTCATATAGCCACCACCAACAAGCTGTTTCATTTTAACTAATGAAAAATCGGGCTCAATCCCCGTAGTATCAGCATCCATCATAAAGGAAATTGTTCCGGTAGGAGCAATTACTGTTGTTTGAGCATTCCTAAAACCATATATTAAACCAAGTTCAATTACTTCATCCCAGGTTTCTTTTGCTCTTTCTAAAATTTCTTTATTAAATTGGTTTTCTTTTATATTCTTTAAGTGATCTTTATGCATTTTCATAACTTGCATCATAGGTTCTTTATTTTTTTCATATTCAGGAAACGATCCTAACTTAGAAGAAATTTCAGCAGAAAGTTTATAAGCACTTCCTGTCATCAGCGCTGTAATACTTGCTGCCAAATCTCTTGCAGAATCGCTATCATAAGGAATTCCCAAAGCCATAATCAAAGCTCCTAAATTAGTATATCCCAGGCCAATGGTTCTATATTTTTTAGTTTCTTCGTCAATTTTCGGATGAGGATAATCTGCTTTAGAAATTAAAAGATCCTGGGAGAGAAACATAATTCTTGCAGTATGAACAAATGCAGGAACATCAAAGCTTCCATCTTCTTTAAGAAATTTTAAAAGATTAATCGATGCTAAATTGCAGCTTGTCCAATTTAAAAACAAATATTCACTACAAGGATTAGTTGCCTCAATTCTTCCTGAATTTTTACATGTATGCCATTTCTGAATAATATCATCAAATTGAACACCCGGATCCCCACATTCCCAAGCGGCTTTTGCGATCTCCCATAAAATATCTTTGGCTTTATAAACTTGGCTTACTTTTCCATCAGTTCTATTATAAGTTTCCCATTCTTGATCTTTAATGGCTTTTTCCATCAAAGAATCAGGAATTCTAACAGAATTATTTGCGTTTTGAAAGAAAATATTTTGCCATAAAGGGTTATTCATATCAGTCATATCATATCCAGCTTCTATTAGTGCTCTTACCTTCTTTTCCTCTTCAGCTTTTACCCTAATATAATCCATAATTTCAGGATGATCAGCATTCAAAATTATCATTTTAGCAGCCCTACGAGTTGTTCCACCACTTTTGATACTTCCAGCAACAGCATCTGCTGCTCTCATAAAAGAAATTACGCCTGATGATACTCCACCAGCTGAAAGTTTTTCTCCTTTTGCTCTTAATTTTGATAAATTAACGCCTGATCCAGAACCACCTTTAAAGATCATTCCCTCGATTTTAATCCAATCTAAAATAGACTCCATATTGTCTTCAACATCAAGAATAAAACAAGCAGAACACTGAGCAGCTCTTCCCTCAACTCCAACATTAAACCAAACAGGAGAATTAAAGGTTGCATATTGATGCAAAATTATATAAGTTAATTCTTTTTCATAAATTTCTGCTGATTTTTCATCAAAATAACCCTGTTCTAATCCCCATTTTTTAAAAGTTTTAACTACTCTATTTATAAGTTCTTTAAGAGAAGTCTCGGGTTTGCCATTTATAACCTTAAAATATTTAGAAGAAATAATATTTATAGCATTTTGGCTATAAAAATCAGGAAATTCAACTCCACTTGTTTTAAAATTTGAACCGGGTATTTCTGCTTCTCTTTTTAACCATTTAACTTCATCAAAAGGGTGAATATTTTCTTTTGTAAAAAAACGGCTTATTTTTAAAAAATTATTTCTGTTATTATTTTTCAAGTTTAAAAAATTGGTATTTTTGTTAGATATATTTTTTTTAGGCATTTTCAAAAAAACATAAATTACGGCCCATTTAATTTTATATCTCAAAAATAAATTTTTAGAATTAGTGAAATAATTATTTAATCAAATTTTAATTTTTGTCAAGTTTTAAAACATCTAGCATGTTATAATTTTTCAAAATTTCGTTTATATTTTCCTTTGTAGAACTTGAATTATTAACAGTTAGCCATTCTTTAATAATCATTTTTGAGTTTTCAACATCTTTTTTTGAAAGCAAAATATCTAAAATTAATTTAAATTGATAATCTTGAGATATTGTTGCTTTACTTGCTAAAAAATGTTTTACTTTTTCATAAGCTTTATCATTTTCGTTAATTAATTTAAAAATATTAGCTTCTATTAAGAAATAAAAAGGATAATTTTTTGATATCTCTTCTCCCTTTTTTAAAATTTCATAAGCATCTTCTCTTCTTCCAAAATTTATCAAAAAATAAGCATAACCTGTATAAACTTCAGGAAATCTATAATATTCTTTTAAAAGCCTTTGGTAAACTAATTCTACATCTTTTAAATCTTCGTTAAAATCTAAGTTTGATGATTTTTTTATATCTGCTAAAATTGTTTTAGTGTTAATATAATTATTAGCTAGTCTATAATCCCATGGTTCTTTATAATAAGCAAACTTTATAATCTCAAAAAAAGTATTTAAAGTCTGAAAGTCTTTTATATTTCTTATGTTATTTGAAAGATATGTCATAACCATATTAGCCTCTTCTGTTAAAAAAGGGCCAGCAATTTTAGAAATTTTATCAAAACCCTTGGCTGAAACTTGTGGATTTTCTTCTCTTAAAAAAGTTATAATACTTTTTACCACGTGATAATGTTGAAAATGAATCAAAATAAAAATTGAACATATACCACCAGTTAAAATCAAATAAGGACGAATAAATCTTTCTTTATCTTCATTTATTTCTGTTTTAGGAGCAACAAAAGAAAGAGCAAAAAATAAAATCAAATAACTTGCCTGCATATCAAATAAAGAAAAATTCTGAACAAAATATGCTATTATAAAAGAAAACAAAGAAGCCTTTTGATAAATATTAAAGTTCTTTTTTAATAAATAATAAAAGAAAGCTACAAAAATTAAAAACCAAGACAAAAATCCAACAACTCCTAAACTGCTTAAAACTTCAATAAACTTATTGTGAGGTCTATCAAAAATTGCTTGCTCATATTTAAAAATTTCTGGATTAAAATATTTAAAAAAAACGATGGGCATTGTTTCTTGCCCCCACCCAAAAATAGGCCTATCCTTAAATCCCTCTAAAAATATCTTCCAAGCAAATAATCTTGGGAAAACAGATACAGGGTTTTTTAAAGTTTCAGATAATCTTGAAATACCAGGGATTTTTAAAGCAAAATCAGTTCTAAGAAAAAAGAAAAAAAGAATCAAAAAAACAACACCGCTCAATAATATCAAAATCTTCTTTTTCTTTTCAATTTGAGAAAACATAGAATAGAAGAATAAAAATGCTAAAACTGCTGCTAAATAAGCCAATATTGAACCTCTTGTCTGAGAAATTAGCAAAGAAATAACATTTAAAAAAATTAATAAAATATAAACAAATTTCTCAAAAATTTTTTTTGTATCAAAAATAAAAAATAAAATCAAAATTATTGTTAATATGTTTAAAAAACCAATATAGGTAGCATTGCCTAGGGTTGAATATGGTCTTGCTGTCTTTTCAAACAATCCTTGATTTATCTGAATTAAAGAAATCAAACATGAAACTATTAAAAAAGAATAAAAAATTATTTTTCTAGCGGAAGGAGCAAAAGAAAAAAGAGTAAAAAGAGAAAAAAAATAAATCAAATAAAAAAACAAAGACCACAAACCCTCCATTCTTTCAGCATTTCCCCAAAAACTACGAAAAGGATTAACGCTTAAAATATTTGAAACAATGTTAGACAAGAAAAAAATAACAAAAGCTAAAATTAGATAATTTTTATATGGAAAAGATTTTGGATTTAAAAGGTAAATCCAAACAATTAAAAATAAAGAAAGAGTTGTTAAAAATCTAAAAATTAAAGCCTTTGTAGTAATAAATGGAAAAAGCACTTGGTTATCTACTACAAGCAAAGTAAATGGTATAAAAAATAAAACTATGGTTAAATAATTAATTAAACGTTGTGTCATTGCTTTATATGCGGACTAACGCAAACGAAATTAAACTGCGCAAGTCTGCTTTTTTATAGTGAGCGGCGGACGGGATTTGAACCCGCGACCTTCTCCTTGGAAGGGAGACGTTCTACCAACTGAACTACCGCCGCTTATTTCACATCAATTATTTTTATTTTACCACAATTTTAAAATAAAATAGCCATTTACTAAAAGTTGATTTTAAAAATTCCTTCTAATTCCTTATAAATTGTATTTGAAATAATTCTATATAAGATCATCTCCTGTTGGCTTTTAATTTAGAAATTTTAAAAATAACACAAAAATTACTATGATTAAAAATGGCTAGAAGTTTTAAGTAAGTCTTTTAATTTAAATGATGAAAAATTTTTAATAAAAATTATATTCATTTACTAAAAGACCGTTTTCATCTTCTAACCTAATCTTTTCAAATCTTTTTTGAAAAATTTGTCCTAAAGGCTTACGATCTTGTTTTTCTTGCTGACTTCTTGGATCAAAATAAACTCTCCATTCACTACCAAAAAAATCTTTACTGTTTCTATTTCTTTGATAACAAGAATTATAATTAAACCAGTCTTCAGCAATTCCTAAACAATAAAAATCATCTTTAAATTTTTGATAAACATAAGATGTTAAAGGGCCACAACCCAAATTTTGAATTTTAACAGCGCAAGATCTTGAGATTTGACCTCTTAAAACCATATTTAAAAGTTCCTCAGAAGAAAGATTTAAACTATCGCAATAATAAACAGGATAGTTAAGATCAGGATAATTTTTATTAATGTATATAAAACATTTATTTCCTAAAAAATTAATTCCTAAAGGAGAAAGAGGAACTTTTATTAAACCACCGGGACTTGAAGTAACTGAATCGTAAACAGCTGAAATAACTAATTTATCTGATGGTTTTAAAACAATTTCCTCTTCTTTTCTTAAATTTGGATTAGGGTGATAATCTTTTACAGCCTTAGGTATTCTAAAATCAATTAAAGTGCTTTTAATTCTCCAGTTGCTAACTTTTATTTCTTTATTTGAAAAATTTGATAAACTTAAACCTAAAGCGTCGTAAAAAGGATAAATTGAGATATCTTTATAAAAAGGAGAAATTTTTGTATAAAAATAATAAGAGACCGGGGAAAGATCGTATTGACCTTTGTCATTTATTGCTCGAGCTTTAAAAATATAAAAATTGGGGCCTTTTGGTAAATTATAGTAAGACTTTTTTGAAGAATACCAAGTTTGCCATTCTTTTTCAATTGGCCAAAGTTGGGTTTGAAAATAAAAATACTTAGATTGATTTAGATAATCATACCCCTGAATTTCAAATGTGACATTATTATCTTCAATTACTAAATCCGGACCTTTTATAACAAAAGTATCAATAAAAACACTGCCTTTTAAATTTTTATTATCAGATAAAGAAAAATTGAAACTAAAAAATCCAAATAAAAGAAATAAAAGAAATAAAACTTTTTTATCTGCTTTAAAACAAAAATTTTCTATTTTCATTTCTCTAAATTTGAAAAAAATCTTACACAATAATTAAACTTTATTCAAAATTTTAAATAATCATATATTTTATTATACTCCAAAATTAATTTTATAAAATTTGATATAAATAAAAAAGGCCCTGGCAGTTGCCAGGGCCTTTGAAAGTAAGAAATAACAATTATCTATCTCTCTACTCTATATTCAGGAAAGCCACTTAAGAAGTCAGCATTAATCCAGTTAGTACCATTATCTGGACTCCATCTAAATTCTGAAAGTTGAGAGACAACTTTGACATCACCGGGATATTGCGCAATTGATGCTATCTTCTCATAAGTAACTTGGTATGTTTGATTTTCGTTTAAGGTGTATTTATTTCCATCATGATTTAAAAGCGTAGTACCAAGCCTAACTTCCTTAACATTAAGAGATACTGAAGTAGAAGTACCTCCGGATAATGTTGTAGTTGCTGCGTTTGTTGTAGGAATATAGACCTGGCCTCCTCTAGGTGTAATATTCAACACATAAGTTATTGATGTTACTGTTGAGGTATTTGTTTGTTGATTATAAGATCTTTGAACATCATATTTATAAATTTTAACATAAAAAATATTTTCTATTAGAAAAAAGAAAACCCCGGCCATTTAGGCCGGGGTGAGTACTAAAAAACTTCAAACAAGCTTCTTAGTTGCTCCAATTTGTCCAGAAGTCTGAAAGATCATGAAGGAATGAAGAATTATCCATTGGAGCGCCAGCACCGTCATTATCGAAAACAAAACTTGAGAGTCTAGCTCTTAAAGATTGAGAACCAGTGAATGTCTGTCCAGAAGTTCTGAACTCAAATTCATAGGTAGAACCTTCTGGAACAGTGTAGTAACCACCAGAAGCTGAAACAGGTGTAGTTCCAACTTTTACAGCTGTTGGAGCAACTATAACTGGTAAGGGTGGT
>JAPYXA010000032.1 GCA_028276075.1 Minisyncoccota bacterium | reverse complement strand
AAATATTGGAATGCTGCGCAAATAGAAATGGTAAAAACAGGAAAAATGCATAATTATATGAGAATGTATTGGTGTAAAAAAATAATAGAATGGACAAAAAATCCTAAAAAAGCTTTTGATATCGCTTGTTATTTAAATGATAAATACGAATTAGATGGCAGAGATCCTAATGGTTATGCAGGAATTTCCTGGTGTTTTGGATCATTTGATAGAGCATGGCCAGAAAGAAAAATATTTGGCAAAGTAAGATATATGAATGATACTGGCCTAGAAAGGAAATTTGATATTTATAAGTATGTACAAAAAATTAATAGTTATCCCTATACTTAAATTATCTATATTTTTATTGTTAAAAAAAATATTTTAATTATAAACATCACATTTTCTATTAGTACTTATTCCTAATAATCTATAAAGTCCACAATAACCACTTAAAGCATTAAAAATAAGGGCTATTGCTAATATATAAGAAACTATACTAAATACTATCCCGTAATTAGGTAAAATAAAATATCCTAAATAAATAAGAATCAATGAAAGAATAAACCTTATTATTCTATCAATTTTACCTAAATTTTTTTTCATATCTAAATTTTTATTTTACTTACGACATAAAAAAATAAAGACAAAATCGCAAAAGCAAGTCCTAAATCTCTTATCCCGCTTGGTTCAAAACCTAAAGAAAAAACTGTAATTGAAAGAAGATGAACAAATCCTAAAAGAGAAAATATGTTTATAAAAAATCCTGAAATTAAAGATAAAGCTATTATTGTATCAAAAATTCCATTAACAAAAACTAGTTTTGATTTTAAAACTTCATGAATATAAAACATAAAAAATCTATCCGGAATCAAATAAATCCATCTTGATTGATCTAAAATTTGAGAAATTCCAAAATAAAGAAAAACTATCGCAAGACCGAAACGCAAAATATAAATTCCTAAATTTTCTTTACTAAATTTAAAATTCATTTAATATATTAAAAACCATCAATTATTCAGATATATCAGTTTGCGGACAACAATCACATCCACAATTACAAAATCCGCCTTCATGAGGACAACAATTACATCCACAATTTTGATTTTCCATCTTTTTGTAAAAATATTAATTACGACATTCTAATTTTACTTTAAATTCAATTCTTTTACTTTATCGAATGTATTTTCATCAAAAATAATAATATTAGATCTAGATATTAAATATAAATAATCATCAATATAAATAGCCCTTTCTATAGATGTTAAAGATGAAATTTCTTTCTTAATTTCTAATTTATTATCTTTATATGAAAAGAGATAAGCCTTTCTATAGCCCGGAATAAAGAAAATTTCATGTTTGTTATCTAATAAAAAAGCATGAAAATTATCTAAGATATCAGACCAATATTCATCTAAAATATATTTGCTTTTCTCTATCGGAGTTGAAGGATTTGAAACATCAAATAAAGAAATTTTTACTTTATTTCCTTCCTTGCCTATTCCTAGAATCCTGTTATTATCAATTGGATGTAGATAAGAAGAATATCCAGGAATTTTAAGTTCACCAGTTAATTTTGGATCATATGGATTTGACAAATCAAGTATATAAAATGGATCGGTTTCTCTAAATGTCACTATATACCCCTTATCTTCTATAAATCTAACAGAATAAATTTTTTCTCCTTTGCCTAAATTTTGAATATTTCCTATTATATTTAAATTTTCATCTAAAATATAAACATCATTTAGTGAAATAAATTCCCTTGAAGAAAATGGTATTAGATAAAATAAATTCGACCAATTGCTTCTTTCACCAATAGTTGTTCCTATTCTAATATTGTTTTGATATTCATCCAAAGAAAACTGATTTAAAACTATCCCAGGAATTTCTCCAACTCCTTTTAAAGTTAAATCATTTATATCTAATTTAATCAAAACTGACTTATCAAATTCTCTCATTTTAGATTTGTAGTAATTCAAAAATCTTTCCTCTAATTTTTTGCTAATTTTTTCTATTTCTTCTTTTTTAAAAGTTTTTAAATAATAATTAAATATCATTTCTAATTCTCTTTCCTTTGAAGATTCATACAAATCTAAATCTTTCAACTTTTCCACTTTAGCAATTATTTCTTGAGGCAAAACATCTTTTAAATTATTTAAAATTGCTTGTATAAGAACATCACTTGTTTTAATTTCTTTAGGATATACAATATATAAATTATTCTTTGACATATAAACAACAGTTTGTCCATACCATAATGGAGTTTCTAAAAAACCGGATTTATTTAAAATCTGACCATTTTCTGGGTTTATTATAAAAGCAGAAATAATATTTTCTACTGGTAAAATCATAGGGGGCATATAGATATCTATACAAGATAGGGAGATTTTTGAATTATTTGATTTTAAAGGAACTATACTGCAAAGATTTTCGTCATCTAAAGATTGTCTAAGAATTAGATAAATTTGATCTTTATAAAGTCTTGAAGTTATTAAATCTCCTTCAAAATTTAATTCCCATTTTTTATTTGGTGTTTGAGGATTGCTTATATCATAACTTATAATTTTATTTGATTGAAGTATTATTAATATGTTTTTTGACTTAATTAAGTATAAATCACCTGTCTCCTGTATATCTGCTAATTGATTTATTTCGCTAATAGGAAATGCTTTTATTATTTTGGTATTACTTTTATAAGATGACAAAGGTAAAATATTATCTTCAACCTGAATACTGTCTACATATGTCCCGTTGTTAGAATAATATATGTTTTTTCCATCTGTTTTTACTATATCTGCTTCATCTATTCCCTTAACTTGGACATTTGTTTCAGAGTATCTTGAGGATTGAAATTCCGCGGGTACTGCTAAAATCGTTTCCTCGGGCGCTGCCAAAAAATCAGAAAAAGCCATTCTTTTTGTTATTTGCAATATTTCTGGATATTTTTTATTAGCTTCATTTAAATATTTAAGAAATTCTTTTTCAGAAGAAAATTTTTTTAAATCCTTATTTATTTTAGATTTAGATAAATCTTCAATTAATAACTTTAATTTATTGATCCCAAGTTTGCCAAAATATTTACCATCAACATCTCCATACCAACTCTTATAGAAATTCTTAACCGCTTTAAGCATTTGATCATCATAAGAATTATTTAAAACATTTCCAAAATTATAGCCTGCTTCTTTAAGACATAATTTCAAATTTTTAACGTATATATTTTTTTCTCCAAACTTTACGGGTTTTAGTTTAGATAAATCGCATTTTATTTGAGAAAAAGCAAAACTTGTATTAATAAAAAGAAAAAAGAAAATAATTACAAAAAGATTGATTTTGTTTATTTTCCACATTTTATTTAAAATTTTAGTTTAATAGATTATATTTAATTATAACATATTTTTACTTAATTTTTATATATTTTAGCCAATTTAAATACTTTTTATCTGCAAAGATTTTAAATTATAAAATTCAGAATATCTATTGTTAATCTAAAAATTTTAGAGTCTATGAAATAAAAATCATCAAATTATCAAAGCAAGAGGATCTTAGTGCATATTCAAAAACATTTAGATAATAATACAAAAAAAACAATTCCACCGTGACTAACTTTATTTATTCAAAAGCGCAGTAATTAAAAGATCCTAAAATAAATCTCTAATATTTTTCATAAATCCTTTTTAAAGCCATAATAAATGATGCTTTTCTTAAACTAATATTTAATTTTTCTTTTAACTGCCAAATTTCATTAAAAGCTTTGCTTAAATAATTTTCAAGTTCTTCAAAAACTTTTTCTTTACTCCATTTTTCATTGTTTAAATTTTGGAGCATTTCAAAATAAGAAACAGTTACACCACCACTATTGGCTAAAATATCAGGAATAATAATTACTCCTTTTTTATTTAAAATTTCATCTGCTTCTTCTGTTAAAGGATTATTTGCCATTTCTAAAATTATTTTTGCTTTTATATTTTCTGCATTTTCTGTATTTATAACATTTTCAAGCGCTGAGGGAATTAAAATATCAACATCAAGCTCAAGAAGATCTTTATTAGAAATATCTTCCCCAAAACTTAAGTCACAAACACTGCCAATACAATAACAACCGGATATCATTCCTTTTTCTTTCTTACATTCCATAACTAATTCTGGGTTAAAACCTTCTCGACTATATATTCCTCCTTTACTATCTGATAAAGCAACTATCTTATAACTCTTCTGGTATAGAAACTTTGCTAAATTATAACCAACATTTCCAAAACCTTGGATTGCTACAGTTAAGGGTTTTTTTAAATTAACTTTTTCAACAAACCTTTCTAAAATTATTTCTCCTCCTTTTCCTGTTGCTTCTTCCCTACCCTCCGAACCATTATTTTCAATGGATTTTCCAGTAAAGGCTGCTTTAAGTTTTACATTTATTGACTTAGAAATTTCTAAATATTCATCAATCATAAAGTCTATAATTTTTGAATTAGTATTAACATCAGGAGCAGGAATATCTTTGTCTGGTCCTATAAAATCATAAATTTTTCTTACATACTCTCTTGATAAACTTTCCAATTCTTTTTCTGATAAATTTTTAGGATCAACTTTTATCCCTCCTTTAGCACCACCAAGAGGCAAATCAACTAAAGCACATTTTATGGTCATTAAAAAAGCTAATGTTCTTATTTCATCTTCATCAACTTGGGGAAAATATCTAATTCCTCCCTTATAAGGCCCTAAAAAATTGTTATGTTGAATTCTATAACCCTCAAAAATTTCTATTTCACCATTTTCTCTTTTTAAAGGAAGATAGACTTTAATTTCTCTTTGAGGTTTTTCTAAAATTTTAAATAATTCTTCGACTTTTTTGCGATCTTTAACCAAACTTTTAAATAACTCTTTAATCTCTAAAAATTTTTTAAAAGTATCTTCAAAAAGCATAATTTTAATTTATCAATATAAACTAGTTCCAGACATAAAAATTAAACCATCGGGTTGATAAGGAGCAGGAATACATGCTTTACCCACTAGACATGGTGGAGGAAAAGGAAGATACAAACCAAGCGCCCAAACACCTACGGTAGTTATATTTCTCCATAGATAATTTAGAGGACTTCCTAAAAATGAGTATGGTACCAAAATAATGGCGTGACGAGGAGGACCTATAAAAACTAAATAAGATAAAGAACAGGTGCAGTCAAAAATAAAATAAATTCTGCCACCAAAAGGTATGGAAAATAAAGATTGGGCCTTTGCTTCTTTTATAAAAAATTGATATTTAGAGGCAGTAGGTTTATTTGAAGCCAAAACCATTTTAATTACTTCTTTAGATAATTTATTTTTATAACTTTCATAATCATTTAAAATAACTAAAAAATTATCTTTGGATATTTCTCCTTCTATATATTTAAAAAAATCATTTATAAGGATAATGTCAAGATAAGCGTTAATTATAAATTTTTTATGCAAATCTTTGAGATTAGAAGCTATTTTTATTTTCTTTAATTCTCTAATTTCAATTTCTCTAATTTTTTTTAAAAGTGATAATTTTTGAACTAAATCTTCTTTGTTGCTATTTTTGTTTTCTAAGAAATCTTTTATATAAAGATAAGAAGAAAAACTAGGAATTTCCTTTTTTCTTCTAAATTCTTCCAATAAATTCCAAGCATACTGAAATAATTTGGGGTCATCTTTAATATCTGGCGTAAAATCAATACCTGTAAGATAAAATCTTACGTATTCAATAGCATCAGAATAGCCATTAGGCAAAATTTGGATTTCCTCATCTTTTACCTCTGGC
>JAPYXA010000059.1 GCA_028276075.1 Minisyncoccota bacterium | reverse complement strand
CATTAATTTTGTTTTCTCATCAGTGACAAAGTAATTTTTATATTTAGCATCGTAAAAAGATATTGAACTAGTATCAAAAATACCATTGGCTGGAAAAATTTTATTTTGAATTTGCCATCTTTTGACAGCTTTTTGAGTTTCGCGATCATAAAGAACATAATTATTCATTAAAGACTTTTTTAAAAAACCTTCTTTGTAAAGAAAAACATTAAGACAAAAAACATCTAAACCTTGCGTTCCTATCTTTAATGGTCTTTTAAAATCGCATTTTACAAAATTGTTGTTTTCTGCGGAAATAGTTGGTGATATAAAAAAAAGAGATAGAATTCCAAAAACTGATATAAATAAAACAACAATAAATTTTGTAAAAAAATCATTTATATTTTTTACTAACATTGAATTTTCTTGCGATAATTATTTTATAATTATACCATTTGCAATGAATATAAACAAAAATTATCTTTTGCCAATTCTTGCAGGAATTATTTTATTTTTAACAAATATCAATGATAAGCTTTTTATTCTTTTATTCATTTTCTTGCTCCCTTTTTTAAAATTCTTAGATAAGATAGAAAAAGAAAAAGAAGGATTGATTGGAGGATTTCTTTTAGGATTTACTTATTATTTTTTAGGAGAAGTTATTTTTCTTTGGCCTTCACAAGAAAGTTGGCTTTATCTGCCCACTTTAAATTATCCTTTCCTCAATTATATTCAATTAATAAATCCGAAACTTTTCCTACTTGTTATTTTTATATTTGTTGCTTTCCTTATAGGACTTATCTTTGGTCTATTTGGCTATTTTAGTTTCATTATTTACAAAAAAAGTAAAAATTTCTTTATAATCTATCTGCCATTCTTATGGATATCTTGTGAATATTTAAAAAGAAAAATTCTTTTTGATTTATCATGGTTGGATATAGGATATAATATCATAGATTATTCAATTTTTGCCTCCACGGCTAGTCTTTGGGGAAGATATGGAATTGGTTTTTTTATTATTTTAATAAACATCCTCTTATTTTATTCTCTCGCTAAAAAACTAAAACATCAATTCCATTTTTTTCTAATATTCGGTATATTTCTACTCCTTAATCTTTTGGGCATATCAATTATTTATAACAATAATCTTAATAAAACACAAAAAATGAAAATAGCAATTATCCAAGGATATTTGCCTTGGCAAACTGAATCTCAGTTTAAAAAAGATGAACCATTTGATTTTCCTTATCCCTACAATTATTTCTTTAATAGAATGAAAAATGAAAAAAATTATGTTGATATTATCTTACTTCCAGAAGAAATTTTAAACTTAAGGCCTTTATATCTTAAAGAAGTTAATAATAATTTAGTCATAGAAAATGAAAATGAGTTTAAAAGTGAGCAAAAATATGTCTTAGAAGTTCTTAAACAAACTGGAGCTTATGTTCTAATATTTGGTCAAAAAATTATTATTGATAAAACAAACAATTATAATGGTTTTGTTATCTTCACTAATAACGGAGAAGTAAAATTTTATTTGAAAAATAGACTGTTCCCTATCATCGAAGAAGCAGGATTAAATAAATATCAAAAATCTAAATCTAATCCTTTTATAGAAATTAACAATGATTTTTATTTATTCATTATGGGATGTATTGAAATAGAAACTGATTCGTTAGCGAACAAAAATTTGAATAATAATCCATCATTAATTCTTTCTGGAGGAAGCGAAATAGGTTTTAATCAATGGGCACAAAAATATCAAATAAAATTAGCAAGATTTAGGGCGATTGAGCAAAACAGATATTTAGCTCGTGCTGTCAAAAGTGGTTTTTCTACTATAATAGGCAATAATGGTCAAATAATAGCTCAAATAGAATCTCCTAAAGAAAATAAAATTTTACTTGGGAATGTTTATCTAATTAAAAACAAAACTTTTTATTCAAGAATAGCTCCTTTTATTGAAAATATTATAATTTTATTTATTATTCTTAATTTTATAGTTCTATCTAAAAAAATATACTTAAAGCAAAAATAATTATTGCTGTAAGATCTGCTGCTAGACAATAATAACATATTTATTTTAAAATAAAAAGCATAACAATAATAAGATAAAGAGCAAAAATCGCGCCGATGATTGATAAAATTTTTAAAATTTTTCTTTGTTTAAATAAATTAAAAATCCAATTGTCAAAAAATAAAAAACATCCAAAAGTGAATTGTCAATTCCCAAAGTTTTACTAAATTTACTGGTTAAAATAGTATTACAACCACTAAAGGTGCAGAATGAAGCTAAGCTGTTTAAATACAAATATACAAGATAAATAAAGGCTAAAACAAAGAAAAAATTAAACTCAAAATTTTTACCCTCCTTGTTTCTTAAAACCTAATTCTAATATTATATATTATAGAAATAGAAATTAAAATAGCACTTAAAAGAAAAGCAAAATTAAAGTTAAATTTTGATCAAATGAAGCCTCCGAAAATCACCATCAAAAAATCATTTAAAGATTCTACCAAAAAAGCAGGCATTACTGAATAGATCATCTTATTAGAAAAATCATTAAAAAGACTTACCAAACTTAAATAAAAAACATTCTTATTCACTCCTAAAATTTTTTTCATTTTTCAATTTTCAAAAATGGTAAAAAAAAATTAAAATCATAAGAGAAGTTAAGCCAGAGAAAAAAATAAGTGGTCCTAAACCAATTTTTGCATATAAATAGCCTACTAAAAAAACTTGAAAAAATTGAACCTAAGAATTAATAATTGAAACTAAAAAAGCAAAAATAATAATATATTTAAATTTACTCATACCAATTAACTAAAATTACCTCAATATCTTTATTTTCTTTTTCAACTAATTCTTTAAATTTATTTATATCACTAAAACCTTTTTCGCCTCGATAATGATAAGGATAAACTTTTTTAGGTTTAAATTCTAAAACTGCTGAGGCTGCTTGTTCAACTGACATTGTCCAAGGAAGATTCATTGACAAAAAAGCAATATCAATATTTTTTAGATTTCTCATCTCAGGAATATCTTCGGTATCTCCAGCAATATAAACTCTAAAATTTTCTTTTTCAATTAGATAGCCATTACCTCTTCCTTTGGGATGAAACTCTAGTCTTTCAGGAGTAAGATTATACATTGGTAAAGCTAAAATTTTAAAATCTTTAAAATTTGTTTCTTCAAAGTTATTTAAAATTTTTGTTTTTTGTTTTAAATCATCCGAAAGCTCATTGTAAACGGCTTTTGGAGCAATAATTAAAAACTCTCCTTTTAAATTTTTTAAAACATTAACATTTAAATGATCAAAATGAATATCAGTAATTAAAACTAAATCAGGAGTTGGTTTATCTTTATATAAATCTATATCCCACGCAGGATCAACATAAATAATCTTTCCCCAATCTAAAATTAAAGAAGCATGATAAATAGGAATTATTTCTGGTTCCATAATTTAATTATAATACTTTTTGTATTCTCAATTTTATTTATTTCATCTTCGCTATTTCTTTAGATGTGAATTC
>JAPYXA010000012.1 GCA_028276075.1 Minisyncoccota bacterium | reverse complement strand
GAGATTTTTTATGCAATCATAAAAGGTCTTTTGTTATTTTTTAATGAAATTTTAAATTTTAAAAATGCCAAGATTATATCCTTTGGAAAAAACAAGAAATATAGGAATTATTGCTCATATTGATGCGGGGAAAACTACAACTACTGAAAGAATTTTATACTATACTGGAATTTCTTACAAAATAGGAGAAGTTCACGAAGGAACAACTGTTACTGACTGGATGCCACAGGAGAGAGAAAGGGGGATTACTATTACTTCAGCCGCTATTACGTGTTTTTGGACCCCTACATATGCAAAGAAGCCAGAGACAAAAGAAGAAAGAATGAGCGGCGAATATAAAATTAATATTATTGATACTCCGGGACATGTAGATTTTACTGCTGAGGTTGAAAGATCATTAAGGGTTTTAGACGGAGCAGTAGTTGTTTTTGATGGAGTTCAAGGCGTTGAAGCTCAATCTGAAACTGTATGGTATCAAGCTGATAAATACAAAGTTCCTAGAATTTGTTTTATTAATAAAATAGATAGAATGGGAGCTGATTTTGAATTTTGTTTAAAATCTATTAAGGATAGATTAACTAAAGATGCTGTTTTGATAACTTTACCAATAGGCCAGGAAGAAAATTTTTCAGGAGTTATTGATCTTATTTTTATGAGAGAGGTTTATTTTGAAAAGGAAAAAGGAGAAGAAGTTGTCTTTAAGGAGATAGATCCTTCAAGAAAAGAAGAAGCAGATTATTGGAGACATGTTTTAGTTGAAAGTTTGGCCGAGAGAGATGAAGAATTTATGGAAAAGTATTTTTCTGGAGAAATAAAAACAGAAGATTTATTAAAGACTATTAGGAAACTTACTTTAAATTATAAACTTGTTCCTGTGTATGTTGGTTCTTCTTTGAAAAATAAAGGTGTTCAATTGCTTTTAGATGGAATTGTTGATTTTTTGCCTTCTCCATTAGACTTGCCTTCCCCTAAAGGTATAGATCCTTTAACAAATCAAGAAATTGAAAGAAAGGCTGATGATAATGAAAGTTTTTCAGCTTTAATATTTAAAATAGCAATCGATCCATATGTGGGAACTTTATCTTATGTAAGAGTATATTCTGGAATTTTACAGTCAGGCATGACTGTTTTAAATACTTCAACAGGGGAGACATTAAGGGTAGGAAGAATTGCTAGAATGCATGCTAATCATAGAGAAGAAGTTTCAGAACTTTTTGCCGGAGATATAGGCGCTATAGTTGGAGTTAAAACTTTAAAAACCGGAGATACTTTATGCGATCCTAAAAATCCTATTGTTTATGAAAAAATTGAATTTGCTGAGCCTGTTATTTGGATGAAAATAGAACCTAAAACTAAAATTGATCAGGAAAAAATGGGGATGGCAATTAAATCTCTAGCAGACGAAGATCCTACTTTTAGATTAATGCAAAATCCAGAAACTGGGGATACTTTGATAGGAGGAATGGGAGAACTTCATCTTGAAATCAAAGTGGATAGATTAAAAAGAGAATTCAATGTAGAAGTTAATGTTGGAAGACCTCAAGTTGCTTATTTAGAAACAGTTACTAAAGAAGCAACTGCTGAAGGTAAATATATTCGTCAAAGTGGTGGTAGAGGACAATATGGTCATGTTTGGTTAAAGGTAGAACCACTTGAAAGAGGTCAAGGTTTTGAATTTGTAAATGCTATTAAAGGAGGAATAATTCCTGATAATTTTATTCCTTCAGTAGAAAAAGGAGTTAAAGAAGCTTTAGATAAAGGGGTAATGGCCGGGTATCCTATAAGAGATATAAGGGTTATTTTATTTAATGGTTCTTACCATGAGGTTGATTCTTCTGATATAGCTTTTAAAATTGCTGGTTCAATTGCTTTGCAGGAAGCAGTTAAACAAGCAAACCCAATCTTGCTTGAGCCTATTATGAAACTCGAAGTTGTTATTCCTGCTGAATTTTTAGGAGATGTCACAGGAGATTTATCATCACGAAGGGCAAGAATTGAGGAAACTTTTGATAGAGGAATGAGTAAGGTGATTAGGTGTAAAGTTCCTCTGGCAGAAATGTTTGGTTATGTTACTGTTTTAAGATCTTTAACTCAGGGAAGAGGAACTGCTGTTATGGAATTTTCTCATTATGATCCTTTACCAATAAATTTATCCCAACTTATTATTCAATCAAAAGTGAATGAAAAGTAAAGGTCAGTTTTTGGTAGAAATTGTTTTAGGCTTAGGCCTTTTAGTTTTTATTTTGGGAGTTGTGATTGTTTTTTTATCTTCAAGGTATCAAAATCTAAACCAATCAATTGCCATTTCTGGTTTTGAAAATTATCGAAATGCTCTTATTTCGATATCACAAACTAATTGGGATTTGTTAGCCAATCTTTCAAGTAGTCAATCTTATTATTTATATTCAACTTCAGGATCTTGGCAGATAGCAACAGGTGAAGAAAAGAAAATTGTAAATAATGAAATTTATAGATTTAGTTTTACAATTGGTAATTATCAAACAGATACTTTAAAATTTGTTACTACAACAGTTAAATATTCTGATTTAGTTTTCGAGGATTATTTTTTACTTCCTAAATTAAATGTTTCTTATTAAAAAACAAAATTTAAAAGCTTTTACTTTATTGGAGATCCTCCTTTATTTAGGTTTATTTTTATTAATTATAGCTATTTTATACCCGCTTTTATATTTAACTTTATCTAATTACTTATCCGTTAGAGGAGATATTGATCTTAACAACGAAATGCGTCAAATTTTTATAAGGATACAAAAAGAAATTATAACAGCTACTGATATCAATATTTTAACAGATTGGGAGGTTGTTTTTAATAAGAAAGATGAACAATTTGGTTTTTTCCTAAGTAAGCCTGTTTATTTAGATAAATCATCTTCTACAGTAAAAGGCTATGCTAATAATTTATCTGTTGGAAGTTTAAGTTTTAAAGGAGATAATTATCAAGTTATCCTTACTCCTTCTTCAAGTTGTCAAATTTCTTCAAGTACTGTAATTGATTCTATTTATGCATTAAGTGGTTATGGGTGGGCTCCTAATATAGGTTGGATAAAGTTTAGAAATGATACTACAAGTGAACCAATTTTTGGAGTTTGTCAAGAAAAAAATAAACAATTAAGAGGATATGCTTATAGTGATGTTGTAGGTTGGATAATTTTTAACTGTAAAGAGATTAATGCTTGTCAAACTTCAGATTTTAAGGTTATAGAGGATAAAAATTTTTTATATGGTTACGCTTGGAATGAAAATTTAGGTTGGTTTATTTTTGACGGTAAAGGGGAAAGATTTTATTTTGCCAAAATGAATCCAGAAATTTATTATCTCGATTTGATTTCTGATCCCAGAGTTTTAGTAAAAGACGTTGTTTTTACAAAGGTCGATAATTCTTTTAAAACAAACATTCTTTTAGAGAGCCCTAAGGGCAATAAATTTGACAGTGAAACAACCATCGTTCTTCCGTTTAAATAATTCAAAAAAAGCTCAACTTCTTTTTGCGATAATCGGAGTTATTTTAGTTATTTTTGTTTTTCTGATTATAATGCTTGGAAGTAGTTCTTCAAGTTTTTTTAATTTTTCTGTCACCTTTAAAAACTTTGTTAGCTTAAGATCATTGGTTATTAGTGGATTACGCTATAGTTTATATCAAATTAATCAAAATCCTTATTTTTCAACCACATCTTCTCAATTTAATATGCCACAAGGAAATTTTATTTATACTGTTACAAGTACTAATTTTTTTACTAAAATAATTGAAGTTCAGGCAAATTTAAACAATTCTTCTTTAAGTAAAATCTTAAAAGCCACGGCTACTATTAATGAAGGAGGCGTTATTACTTCTTTGGAAATATCCGAACAGTAATTTTATGTTATTTAGCTCCGGTGGCGGAATTGGCAGACGCGCAAGGTTCAGGGCCTTGTGGTTTTTTAAACCGTAGAGGTTCGAATCCTCTCCGGAGCACAAATTAGATTTTACTTTTTAGTCTAATTTTAATGTTTTTTAGTAGTCGTTAATTTAAAAAATAATTAGTTTAATTTAAAAATGGAACGCAAAACTATTGATAAATCAACTAGTAAATATTTTGGTCAGCTTAAAATTGTTTTCTTGGGAGGACTTGAGGAAATAGGTCGAAATATGTTAGCTTTGGAATTTAATGAGAAAGAAATACTAGTTATTGATATGGGGGTTGGTTATCCTTATTTTGAAGAAATGCCAGGAATAGATTTTACAATTCCAAATGTGGATTATTTGGAAAAGAATAAAGATAAAATACTGGGTATTTTAATAACTCATGGACATTATGATCATATAGGAGCAATCCCTTACTTAATTGACAAGTTAAATAATCCAGTAATTTATGCAACTCCCTTAACAGCGGCTTTGATTTTAAAAAGACAGTCAGATTTTCCCAACGCTCCTAATGTTCAAGTCGTTCAAATAAGTAAAGATAAGATAAAACCTTTTAGTCTGGGATCATTTAAGATTAATTATTTTCATGTTAATCATAATATTCCTGATTCTATAGGTTATTTTATAGAAACACCTGTAGGCAATATTGTTCATACCGGAGATTTTAAAATAGATTTTACTCCCTTTTTTGATAAACCAGCCAATTTGTCAAGAATTGTAAAGTTAAGTTTAAAAGGGGTTAGGGTTTTGATGATAGATTCTACCAATTCCACTCAACCAGGGTTTGTAGCTTCTGAAAAGTCAATTATGGATAATTTGGAAATAATTTTTAAGAAATCTTCAGGAAGAATAATAGCTGCTACTTTCGCTTCTCTTCTTGAAAGAATCCAGCAGCTTATTTGGCTTTCAGGTATTTATGGCAGAAAAGTGGTTATAGATGGAAGAACTTTAAGATCTAATGTAGAAGTTGCTAGAGCATTAAGATATATAAATTCACCCAAGGGTATTTTTATTAAGCCAGAAGATAGTTTTCGTTTGCCTCCTAATAAAGTTACTATTATTTGTACTGGTTCTCAGGCAGAAGAAGGTTCTGCGCTTATGAAAATTGCTACTGGTGAACACAAATATTTTAAGATTATACCCGGAGATTCAGTTGTTTTTTCATCTTCTATAATTCCTGGTAACGAAAGAGTAATTCAATCTTTAAAAGATGACTTACAGAAGCAAGGAGCTAATTTATATCATTATCAGATGATGGATATTCACGCTTCAGGACATGCTTTTGCAGACGAGATTAAACTCTTTATTAATTTAATTAGACCAGAATATTTAATTCCTGTTCATGGTCATTATTTTATGCTTAAAGCAGTTGAGGAAATAGGTTTAAATTTAGGAATGTCTAAGGATAGAATACTTTTAGCTTCTAATGGTAGTGTTGTTAAAGTAACGCCTGAAAAAGTTTTTGTATCCAAGGAAAAAGTTTTGAGCAACATTGTTTATGTAGATGGTTTAGGGATAGGTGATATTCAAGAGGTTGTTTTAAGAGACAGACAAAGTTTAGCCAGAGATGGTATTTTTGTAGTTATTGTAACTGTTGATTCTATTACTGGAGAAGTTAAAACTAGTCCAGATATTATTTCAAGGGGATTTGTTTATTTAAGAGAGTCAAAAGATTTGCTAAAAGATACTAGAAATTTAATTAAAAAAATAGTTTCTAAAAATATCAAATTCTTGGGAGACGAATCTCCTTTAATTCAAGAAGAACAAATTAAGTATGCTTTAAAAGAAGAAATTGCTGAGTTTTTATTTAAGAAAACTCAAAGAAGGCCAGTTGTTATTCCTGTTTTAATTAAAATATAATTAGAATATAATAATTATTACAATAACAGCAAAGAATTTGAATATTAGTTAAGTTAAAAATGGAGGAAAAGATTACACGAATAATAATTTGGATTATAGTTTTATGTATGATGGTATACTTTTTATTTTTACCAACAAATATATCACGTCAAGTTCCTAAAGAGGTTGCTCCTTATAAAATTTATTAATTTTTAAATATTGCTCTTGCTAATTCTGTAGGATCTGAGGAAATGATTTTTATTCCAAAAATTTCCAATGATCCAAAGTCAGAATTTAATTTCTTAACTTCTCCTCTGTCAACAAAAAAACCATAATTTAAATCTAAAAGATAAAAAAAGTTAAATGATTGAGTTCCTGTTTGAATTAAATTTTTTATAATTTCCCATAAAAATTTTGAATTCTCAAATAAATTTCCATAAAAATTGATGCCTTTTTCTTTTTCTGGTGTTAAACTAACCCAAGCTTTTATATTGTTTTCTTCTTTGGCTAAATTTATTTTTTTCATTAAATTGAAATAGTCTTGAAAGTAATCGGTTGTAAAGTTTTTTTGATAATTCTCTAATTTTCTTTTTAGATCGGTTATTACCAAGGGGGTATATTTATAAGCAAGAAGTTGAAAATGAGGGTGAAGAATTGAAGCTCCGGATCTAAAATGGTAATTCCAAATTAAAATTCTATTTTTAATTTCTGGGTCAAATTTTTTAATATTTTCAAACCATTCTTTAGCTAAGCTAATACTTGAAATAAAATCTTTTTCATTTACATCTTGAAAATTATGTTTTTTAAAAATAACTAAACTATGATAGTCTGCCATTTTAGAAAGATTGCTGGCTGTTACTGAAAATTCATTTTCTAATCTTCCTATTTCATCAATAGGTGTTTCTGTCATATATTTGCAAAAAGGATCTTCTTTTTGATTTTCAGTCTCATTTAATGGTTGAGGCCTATTTGCTCTTGAGAGGTTAAAAATTGCTGATTTTCCTAAAATTTTATCGTCTATAAAAATCAATTTTTGTTTTTTAAATTGTAAATATTTTTCTTGCAAATTATTCAAAATTATTTCTTTTGTTTTTATTTCAAAAATTCGATTAAAAATATCTTCTTCTTTTAAAGATTGTAAAATTTTTTCAAAATTTTCCATCAACGAAAAAATTCTTTGCTAAATTTAATTCATTTGGTAAATAACCTTGGGTTAGTTTTTCCAAAATAATTTTAAATTTTCTTTTTATTATTTTTAAATTTTCTTTTTCTTTAGGAGTTAGTTTTTTTAAGACTATTTTTTCAGCAGGTATTCTTTTTATTCCTTGGATTCCTATTCTAAAACGCCAAAATTTTTTTGTTTTTAAAATTCGAATAATTGATTCGATTCCTTTATGACCTGCAGAACCAGAAGAAAAACTTGCTTTAAATAAAGGGAAAGTTAAATCAGCGTCATCGTGAATAACTAAAATATTTTCTGGCTTAAGATGAAATTTTTCTTTTAGCTCTTTCAATCCTTTTCCAGATTCGTTTATATAACCAATATTTGTTGCCAATATTAGATTATTCCATTTTTCAAAAATCGAATTTTTTAAAAACTTAGGATCTTTAAAATAATTTTTTATTATTTCTTTTCCTATATTATGTTTTGTTTGCTCATAATTTTTATCTTCATTACCTATACCATAGATTAATTTAATTTTTTCTTTTTTCATTAAATGTCCTAGGTATTCCAAAAAAATCTAGGGTTTTTTAATTTGATTTATAAGTCCTTATTTAAATTCAATGCTGATTTATATTCATTAACTAAATTAATTTAAAATTGTGCCGTGGGAGGGAATCGAACCCCCGACGCGTGGCTCTTCAGGCCACCGCTCTACCACTGAGCTACCACGGCAATTTTTCTTTTGTTTAAAATATTTTAACATAATTTAATTGATTTTTTAAATTAAAAATTTTTAAGATAAAATTTATTTTAACAATATATCTAAAAAAATTTTTAATAAATGAACAAAGAAAATCAGCCACCATTTTTAAAAGAAAAAAAAATTGAAGAAAAAGTTTCCTCTTATCCCGAAAATATTTATAAAGATTATAGAAATACTTTTGAAAGATTATCATTAGATATCAATAAAGACTACCAATCATTGTCAACTCTTTTTTCATTTTTAAATCAGATTTTTTTAAAACAAGAAGAGGAAGTTGTGATTGAAGAAGTATATGATGATTTAACTTTGAAGCAGCTTGATGAATTATATCAAGAATTTGAAAAAAAGAAAGAAAATCTTAGTTCAGAAATCAATTTAAAAATAGAAAATTTTTTAAGTGATTTTAGAAAACTAAAACAAATAAATAATTTTATCCAAAATATTGATGATTTAAAAAGTAGATTTGAGGAAATTGAATCAAATTTTATTGATTTAAAAACTTTACTTGCAAAAATTGAAAGAATTAAGTTAAAAAGATTAGATTTAATTTTAAAAAATGAAGGTTTTGATTCTCTCGATTCTTTAATATTTGAACTAAATAGTCTTTATAAAGATTTGGATAATTTAGAGAAGAGAAAGAAAAAGTTAGATACTACTTACTCATCTTTTTTTCTAAAAATCCTAAAGCCTTTTAATATTTTAAATAAAAGAAATTATGCTGATTTAAAAAAACAAAAAGAGGATATTATTAAAAGAATAAAAAATCTTACTGGATTAAAAGAAGAAATTTCTAGACCCTCTTTTCAACAAGACCAATATTC
>JAPYXA010000026.1 GCA_028276075.1 Minisyncoccota bacterium | reverse complement strand
TCTCTTTGAGTTAACTTTCTATTTTCTAAAATTTCGTTTATTTGGACTACAGCTTTAAAAATTTCATCTTTATCGAAAATAACTTTGTAATGATAAACATCTTGATCTGATATTTTTTCATCAGGCAATTTTCTTAAAATTTTAAATATTTTAATTTCCTTAAGCACTTGAAGTATTTTACTTTTTTGATCCTGTGAAATACTTAAAGAAGTAGAAGTATTATCTCCTAAATTTATTTTTAAATCTTCTAAAAAATATTTGCTAACTTCTGTATCTACCTTAATCCATTTATTTAAAATATCTTCGGGTTTTATTCCTAAAAAGAAAAAATATAAAGAAACATCTTCCGTAGGCAAAGAAGATATCTTAAGATAGAAATCTTTATTTATTGCTATAGTTTCAAGACTAACAAAAGGTTCTCTACTATTAAAGTAATCAGAGAACAAATTTAATCTAAGGTTAGCTTTGGGATTATTTTCATCTTTTATATCATATAAAAATTGATTGTTTATTAAAACATTTATTTTCTTGTTTTTAAAAGACCCAGTCTTATCAGAAGGCAAAAAAGAGATTATGTCCTTATTAATTTTTTGAAGCTTATCAAAATCAATTTCAATTTTAAATTGAGAAAAAATTTCTGCTGTTTGCGGAATTTCTTTAATATTTAGAAGTTTTAAAACCCTACTATTAACTATATCAGTTTTTAAGTTTTGATAAGTTTGTGCATTAACAAAGAAATTAGAAAAAAATGTAAAAACCAAAACTACAAAAATTACTTTAAAAATAAAGATTATTTTTCTACAAAAAAAATTTTTCTTATTTATCATCTTAAAATTTTAATTTTAACAAACAAAGCCTAAAAAAACAAAAATTTTCATTTTAAATATCAAGATGCGGAAGGGGTGGGATTCGAACCCACGAGCCCCCTTGCGGGGGCACGGCTCTCCAGGCCGTCCCGTTAGTCCACTCCGGCACCCTTCCTTATTATTTAAATTAAAATTTATGCTCTTTTATTAATTTAAGAATATCCTCGATCTGCTTTTCTTTCTCATTTAATATCCTTTTCCATAAGCCTTGGCATTTCTTACATCTTTTTGCATCTTGAATATAGAATTTTCTTATTCTATAAACACTTCTTTTGTCCTGAACTAATTGAGAAAATAAATTATAAAGATGGTTATCCATTGAAAATATAAAAAATTATTTAATTTTCGACTAATCAAAATTTTAACTCTAAAATTTAAAATTTCAAAAAATCTTATTTTTACTATATATAGAAAAATAATTAAGAATATTTTTCTAAAACTTATCTTTCAACTCTAAATAAAGTTTTACTAAATCATAATATAAAGGCAAAGTTGCCACAGAACCAATTGGGACTTCTTCAATCAACAAAGTCATAACTACTTCTGGTTTCGAATAAGGAAAATATCCTGTAAAAATAGCATTCAATTTTTTCTTGCCATAAATTTCAGGAGTACCACTTTTACCTGCAACCTCAACAGGCAAAGAATTTAACATCTTAGCAGTACCTCCTGTAACAGTCATTCGCATACCTTCTTGAATAATTTTTAAATTAGAGGGTTTAATAATATTTTCTTTCAAAATCTGCGGTCTTGCCTCATATACTATCTTCCCATTAGGAGATATAATTTTTTTGACTAAAAAGGGCTTATATATTTTATTGTTTGTAAAAGCAGATGTCCATAAAGCAATCTGTAAAGGAGTAACCATTAAATCTCCTTGACCTATGGAAACATTATAAGTATCTCCCAAGCGCCAAATAGGATCAGTTAAATTCCTTTTCTTTGTTTCTGGAGAAGGCAAAAAACCTGATTTTTCTCCTGGGAAATCTATGCCAGATTCTTGTCCTAAATTAAATTTCTTCCAATAATCAATTAATCTATAAATACCAAGTCCCTGTTTAATAGGAATTTCATTGTCTGGATAAGGATATCCTCCTCCCACAACATAAAAAAATACATTTACCGAATCAGCAATTGCCTTTCTAACATCTGTCCAGCCATGGAACTTATTATCTTTAAAAACCGAATATAATCCAGGAATATAAGGATTAGGAATCCTAAGCTCTCCTTGAGCATATATCTTAGTTTTTTCAGAAATAATATTTTCTTCTAAGGCAGCAGCAGCTACAATAGGTTTTATAGTTGAACCAGGGGAATAAAGTCCTCCTATAGCTTTATTAAAAAGCGGTTGAGTATCTTCATTTAATGCTTCTAAAAATTTTTCTTTATCTTCAAAAATCCAATTAGGGTCATAAGAAGGATAAGAAATTAAAGAAAATATTTCTCCTGTGTTTGGATTTAAAACAATTAAAACTCCCTTTTTATAATTATGAGAAATAAAATACTCCTCCATAATTTTATAGGCTTGTTTTTGAAAATCAGACTGAATAGTTAAAATAACATTATTTCCGGTTTGTGATTCTGTCTCTTTAACTTTTAAAAGATTATCTTTTTCTTTTTTATAAATTAGCTCACCCGGTTTTCCTCTTAAATAATCCTGATATTTAAGCTCAATTCCTGCTTTGCCAATAAATTCTTCCTGATAATAATCTTTTTCCACTCCACTAGGCAATCCTAAATATCCTATTAAATTACCGATTTCTTTATTTAACAAATATTTTCTTTTAAACGAAGGAATTACTTTTAATCCATCTATCTTCTGGGTCATTAAGGTTAAGGCTGTTTCTTTTTTAACATTTCTAATAATTAATTGATTTCCTCTATAAAAGAAATTACTACCCTTTTGTTTCTGTAAAAAAGCTAAAAACTCGTCACTTACTTTTTGAAGATCTATATATATATCAAAATTTTGCTCAGAGGTAGCTAAAAGATTACCATTTCTATCTAAAATATTTCCTCTTGGAGGAAATATTAAATAAGAAACATATTTCATTTTTTTTTCAGATTGAAGTAAGGATTCTTTTAAAAAAATTTGAAGATAGAGAAAATAAAAGAAACAAATTAAAAAAATAGCAAAAAATATAAAATTAAAAATAATCTTAAATGAAAAATTGATTGTTTTATTCTTTTTTCCTTTTATCTGAAAAATTATTTCCTCGTCTATCATTTATCTTAAGTGTCTAAAGCCTAAATATAAAAATTGAAAAATAAAGTTGATAATAAAAAATTTAATTAAAAAAGGAATATAAAAAAGTTTATTCTCTCCCAAATAAAAATATAAATTTATAAAAAGAATGTCAAAAATTAAAACAAAAATTATTTTTTGATAAAAATAAGAAGAAGAAAAAAATTTCTCTAGAAAAGAAAGAATAAAAAAACAAATAGAAGATATCAACAAAAAAAAGCCAAGAGGTTTTATAAAAAAAATATCAGTTAAAATCGACAAAATAAATAGGGTTAAAAAAAATTTTCTATAATCATTAGAAAAAAAATAGTAAAAAGAAGGAAGCAAAAAGATAAATAGACTAGAAAGAAGTGGCTGAAGAATCAATATCAAAAAGAACCATATCATTTCAAAATATAGACTTTATCTTTATCTTTTAAATTAAAGGTTAATTTAACAATTATTTTTTGATTAAATTGAGACTTGCTAACTTTAGAAACGCTACCTACTATAAACCCTGCCGGAAACAAATCATCGCCATATGTTAAAACAAAATCGTTTAAATTAATTTTTATCTTTGGATCAACAAAATCTACCTCCAAAAAACCATTAGAGACTGTTTTTGCCAAACCTAAAAGCTCTCCTTGAAAATTGGCTACATTAAATTCAATTCCAGGTATTTCTAATGAATCAATAATTATATAATTTTTTGTTATTTTTGAAACTTTGCCAAGTAAAGTCCAACTTTTATCTAAAACCAAAGATCCCTCAGAAACATCATTTTTATATTCGACAAAAATTTTTCCAACTGGATCTAATTTTAAAATATCTGCCTCAACTACCTTGTTTAAAAAATAATTTTGTTTAATTGAAGAAAGGTCTGATTCTTTGATTTCATTTAAGGATAGTTTTAATTTGGCCAATTCTTCGAGTAATTGATAATATTTTTCTTTATAAAAACTTTCTTCGTCAAAACCAAATATTTTTGACCAAAAATTTTTAACATTTTTTTGCCATTTTAAAGAAATATTAAAAATTCCTTCTTCTTTTGCATAAACTTTAAAACTTAACACAAAAAACAAGCAACTTATCAATAAAAGAAAGAATGTTTTTTTTAATTTATCTTTAAACATTAATTATTAATTTTTTAAAATTATTAAAATCTTCTATTACTTTGCCTATTCCTCTTATAACAGCATATCTAGGTTCTTCAACTAAATTTATTCTCATCTTTGTCTCTTTAGCTAAAAATTCATCTATACCTGAAATCAAAGATCCACCACCTGAAAGATAAATTCCAGAAGAACTAATATCACCTAATAAATCAGGAGGCGCCAAATTAATTATGTCCTTAACAACAGTAGATATTTCCAATAAGTTATCAAGAATGCTTTCTCTTAAATCTTGACTTGTAAAATTTAACTCCTTTGGAAGTCCAGTTAAAATATCCCTTCCTTTAATTAAAAAACTTCCTGCTTTATTTAAAATGGTACTTATTTGAACTTTTGCCTCATTAGCCTGTCCTTCTCCAATAATTATTCCATATTTTAATCTTAAATAATCGATAATTTTTTCATTAAAAGTATCTCCACCTATTCTAATACTTTTGCCTAAAACTATTCCTCCTAAAGAAATTAAAGCTATATCTGTAGTTCCTCCACCAATATCAACAATTAAAACTCCTTTTGCTTGTTCAACATCTAAATTTGCTCCCAAGGCAGCTGCCATTGGTTCTTCTATTAAGAAAACTTCTCTAGCCCCAGAAGATAAACCAACATCAATAACTCCTTTCTTTTGGACCTCAGTTATATCAAGTGGGATACCAATTACTAATCTACTACCAAAAATAGGCCAGTATTCACTTTTAAAATTATCCAAGATGCTTTCTAAGAATAATAAAGCTTCATCAAAATGCGTTATCACTCCTCTGATAACAGGTCTTACCACATCAATATTTGCAGGATTCCTGCCTATCATTCTTTTAGCCTCTTCCCCTATAGCCACAGTGGTTCTATTTCTCTTATTTAAAGCTATAACAGTTGGCAACTCAGTAACAATCCCCACCTCTTTAAGATAAATTTTTGTATACGAAGTTCCTAAATCAATACCAATAAATAAATCTTTTTTAATCTTAAGCATTGATTAATAACTTTGTGCAAATATCCATCTAAATTTAGATGGTTTATTACAATAAATACAACGACCCTTTTCCTCTTTAGAATCAAGCGGTAAACATCTGGTTGTGGCTTTCGTTTCCTCCTTAATTTTTAATTCACATTCTTGGTTTTGACACCAAAAAGCTTTAATAAATCCTCTTTTGCTAAAAATAGTTTTTTTAAAATCATTATAACTTTTAACTTCCCACGTATTTTTTTCTACAAAATTTTTAGATCTTTTAAAAAGATTATCTTGGATATCAGCCAAAATATCTTCCAAACTATTTTTAAAATCCTCCAGGCTAATTTTAAATCTTTCCCTACTATCCCTTCTAAAACAAGTCAAGATATTAGATTTCACTTCTTTAGAGCCAACTTCAATTCTAAGAGGAACTCCTTTAAGATCCCATTTGTTAAATTTATAACCTACACTTTGTTCAGACTTATCTATTATAATATCTTCATTAAAAGTTTCTTTTAAAAGTTTAAGGTAATTATCAATTAAATTATTGTTATAACTTTTATCATAAATAGGAATAGCTACAATTTTAAAAGGTGCTAATTTGGGTGGTAAAACCAAGCCGTCATCATCTCCGTGAACAGCAACAATAGCTCCTAAAGAACGACTACTAAATCCCCACGATGTTTGCCAAACATATTTTAATTTTTTATCTTTATCTTGAAATCTAATGTTAAAAACTTTAGAAAAGTTTTGTCCTAAATCATGAGAAGTGCAACCTTGCAAAGCCTTGCCATCAGGTAATAAAATCTCATAAGTATAAGTATCTAAGGCTCCAGCAAATCTTTCAGATTGAGATTTCTTTCCTAAAATCCCATAAATTAAAGCAATTTCTTTATATACTTTTTCATATAAAGATAAAATTTTTAAAGCAAACTTTGATGATTCTTTATGAGAAGAATGGGCAGTATGACCTTCTTGCCAAAGAAACTCAGTATTTCTTATAAAAGGAAATGGTCTTTTTTCCCAGCGAATAACATTTGCCCATTGATTAACAAGAAAAGGAAGATCCCTATAAGATCTAATCCACTCAGAAAAATAATAATACATAATTGTCTCTGAAGTCGGTCTAATTACTAATTTCTCTTTCAATTCTTCTCCTCCAGCATAAGTAACCACAGCTACTTCTGGGGTAAAACCTTCAAAGTGTTCTTTTTCTTTTTTAAGAAAACTTTCTGGGATAAGAAGAGGAAAATAACTATTTTCAACTCCTAAGGCTTTGATTTCCTTATCTAAATAAAATTGCAATTTTTCCCAAATTTTATAACCATAAGGCCTAAAAACAATAGAACCCTTAGCAGGAGCATAAGAAATAAGCTCTGCTTCTAAAATATTATTTAAATACCAATCTGAAAAATTTTGTTTTTTTATTTTGGCCATAAAATTTTTGAAATATCCCTAAAAGTCACCAGTATTAGCAAAATAAATAAAATAATAAAACCAATTTTATGAATTAATTCTTCTTTAAGATAATCAATTTTTTTAATTTTAAAATACTCAAGCAAAACAAAAAAGGCTCTACCCCCATCTAAAGCTGGGAAAGGAAAAGCGTTTATAATAGCCAAATTTAATGACAACACAGCTACAAAATACAACAAATAACCTATTCCAAATTGCTTAAAATTATCAAAAAGATTGTAAATTCCTAC
>JAPYXA010000052.1 GCA_028276075.1 Minisyncoccota bacterium | reverse complement strand
TGGACCAACAACTTCTAAGTCTGGTTTTTTAAAGGAAATAAGATCTTTAAATATTATACCGAAGCCTTTTGCAAATTTTCCTAAAAAATTAAATGTCTCCAAGAATCCTTTATAAAAATTATAAGGAAAAGGAATTTTTTTAAATGAAAAACTAGAAATATAAAAACCAGCAGGAAGAGTTGCTTTAAATGACATTATTTTATTTTCCCTTTGAAAGAAGATTTCAGCTTCTTTACCTTTATTTTCTTTTAAAAATTTAGATAAAGTTTTAATATCCTCGAATTCAAAAATTTGATCATTAATTTTAAAATATAAAATTTTATCTCCAATCTTTAAATTTTTGTAGGCAATTGATTCTTTGCTTAAAAATCCAGATACAAATATCTCCTTTCCTTCTGTTGGATAACTAATTAACAAACTAAAAGATATCAAAAAGTAAGCCAAAATTATATTAAAAAAAACTCCGCTTAAAATAATAAATAATCTTTTATTTGGGGCCAATCCCCAAAATCCTTCTTTATCTTTAGGATCATCTTCTCCTTTTAGTTTAACAAAACCACCAAAAAGAATAAGACCTATTGAGTAAACTGTTCCAGAAATTTGTTTTTTAAAAATTCTAGGAGGAAATCCTAAAGCAAACTCTTCAACCTGAAGCCCGACCTTTTTTGCTGCTAAAAAATGACCTAATTCATGAAAGAATATCAAAATTCCCAAAAAAAACAAAAAGGTAATTAATGTCATCCTAGTATTTCTTTTTCCTTTAACTGAAAAATACTATCGACTTCTTGATTAAATTTATCTATTTCTTTATCCAAATCTTCCTTTAACTTAAAAAAATCATCCTCTGAAATATCTCCTTGCTCCTTTTTTCTTTAAAGCCTTTAAAAAATCATCCCTTGCCTGTCTTCCTTTTATTCTAGTCTCTTCTTTAAATTGATTTAAAGTTTTTAAAATATCCTTTCTTAATTCTTCAGTTAAAATGGGAAATTTTATAATTAAGCTATTCTTTTCTTTAATCACGGTCAACCCTAGTTTTCTTTCTAAAATAGCAACTTCTATTTCCTTTAAAGAATTTTGGTCAAATGGTTCAAGTCTAAAAGTTAAAGGATCTATTTGAGAAATTAAAGCTAAAGCTTTAAGCGGATATTTGGAATGATATAAAGAAATCTCTAAATTCTCCAAAAAACCCAAAGAAAGCTTAAAAGAACGAATACCTTTTAATTTTTCTTTAAACTCATCTATAATTTTTCTAAATCCTTGTTTAAACTCTTCTTTCATTGTAGATTTAAAATTTTAAATAAATAACGACTTGTATCAAACTTTAAAGGCTCCTCAAAAAACCTTAATAAAAAATCATTATAAATCACAAAAGAAATAAAATAAACAATAAGCAATATAACGACTATTTGTTTTAATGTTTTCCAAGCATTATCCATTGTTTAAAATAAGGTTGGCAATTTGTAATTCAAGGTTTAAATTATAATCCGAATCATAAAAAAGCCAAGTAGCTTGCCTTAGCTTAAGAATATACTCTTTAAGTTCTATTTTATTTTTTAAAGAAGCCAGGGCTTTTTTCCTTAAAAATAATAAATAATATTCTAAGAATTCATTTAAGGTAAAAACATTTTTGACTTCTTCAAAAACATCTTCTTTACCTGTTATTATTTTTTTAAAAATATTTAATTTCTCTTTATTGCTTAAAAAATTAAAAGCTTTACCAGGTTGATGAGGATAAAAATCTAAAGCAAAATTTATTTCATCTTCTTTAAAATTTTTATTTTTTAAAAAACTTGCTGTTTCTTTGGATTCGACTAAATTAAATTTAATTTTTAAACTTCTGGATCTAATGGTTGGCAAAATTTTATTTTCTTTATGGGTAATAAAAATAAAAGTAGTAGGAGTTTTTGACTCTTCAAGAGTTTTAAGTAAAACATTTTGAGATTGAGGTTGAAATTTATGAAAATCATTTATTAAAATAATTCTTCTTTGAGATTTTTTATAAGCTAAGGAAACAACCAGTCTTGCAGAATCTATTTTAAAATTTTTAGAAGATGAGTCTAATATTATTTTTTCCCAATCTTTCCCATTTAAATACTCAAAAGCAAAAGAAAATTTTCCCACTCCTTCTGGTCCAACAATTAAAATAGCACTTTCTTTGTTCTCTAGAGCTTCTTTCAAAAAACTTTGCTGTTTATAATTACCATAAATCATTATTATTAAAGATGTCCCTGAAGAAGCTTTGTATAAACATCTATTTTTTCTAAAACCTTGCCTGTTCCCCTTGCAACTGCATATAATGGATCATCAGCTATTGATGCTTTTACTCCAGTATTTTGAGAAATTAAAATATCAATATTTTTAAGCAAAGCACCTCCTCCGGATACCAACATTCCATGTTCCATAATATCTGCAACTAATTCTGGCAAAGTTTCAGATAAAACTCTTTTAATAGCATTTATAATCTCTTTTAAATCTTTTTGCAAAGATTCTGCCACCTGATAAGAATAAAGTTTTATTTGTTTTGGCAATCCTGTAATCAAATCTACCCCACTTACTTCCATAAACAAAGAATTATCGTGATTGTTATTATGTTTCATAATAGCTGAACCTATTTCCATTTTTATTCTTTCTGCCGTTTTATCTCCAACAGCCAAATTAAATTTACGTCTTAAATATTCTTTAATTGCTTCATCCATCTTATCCCCAGCTATTTTCAATGATTCAAAACTCACAACTCCTCCTAATGAAATAACAGCAATTTCTGTTGTCCCTCCTCCAATGTTAACTATCATATTACCAAGTGGACTTTGAATTGGCATTTCAGCTCCTAAGGCTGCTAAAATAGGTTCTTTGATGGGATAAACTTCTTTTGCCCCTGCTTCTAATCCAGCATCTATAATTGCCCTTTTTTCTGTTGAAGTAATTCCAGCGGGCACGGAAACTACTAAAATTGGCTTTATAAATTTTGCAATTTTTAACTTAGAAAGAAAATATCTTAAAATAGCCAAAGTTGCTTTATAATCAGCAATAACTCCTTCTTTCAGCGGTCGGTAAATTTTTATTTCTTCAGGTGTCTTACCAATCATTTCTTTAGCTTCTTTACCCACAGCAATAATTTTTTGAGAATGCTCATCATAAGCTACTACAGTTGGTTCGGTAATAACCACACCTTTGCCAGGTAAATAAACATTAGTATTTGCAGTCCCCAAATCTATTCCTACTCTTAAAACCATTTATATTAAAATTTTTTAAAATTAAATTAAAGACCTTAAAAACATACAATGATTAAAAAATACTCAATCATAGATATTATACCATTAATTAATCTTCCCCCTCAAGTAAATGATTTTTTTAGTTATTTTTCAGAAAAAAAAATAAAGCCAGGATCAATAGTAGAAGTTGAGTTTAAAAAACAAATTATCCATGGATATGTTTTTAGGGTAGAAGAAATTGAGAAAAGAAGACAAGAAATTAAAAAATATGGGCTAAACTTAAAACCTGTTTTAAAAATAATCAATGATGAAACTGTTATTTTAAAAAAACAGATATCTTTAGCTTTTTGGTTAAAAAAATATGCCAATCTTTCTCTTGCTAGCGCTTTGAATATGTTTTTTCTTTATAATCCACTAAAGTTAGTCAACAAAAATGATTTTAAATTAAAAAATAGCCTAAATAAAAAACAAAAATACGAAATTAATAATAAAAATTATTTTGATAAAAATGATATTAAAAATAAAAAAAGTTTGATAATTGTTCCAAGAGATAACTATTTTGATTACTTTAAAATTAATTTTCCATTTTTTTATATATTAGAGCCTAAGTTTATTAATAAAAACATTAAAGAAGTTTTAAGTTTGGTATTTTCTGAACAAAAAATAACTTTAATAGGAAATAGAAATGTAATTTTCCTACCTTGGCAGAATCTTGATCAAATAATTAT